>CAYSZA010000024.1:0-10269 GCA_964435275.1 uncultured Methanosarcinales archaeon
TCAATAATAAATCGCTATCAACACCATCAAAGTAGATATGATCACGTATAAAGCTCCAGGTATGAAATGAGCTAAAAAATCCGAACGGATTGAAAGTTCTCTTTTTATACTTTCTTCATCAGCGAAAAAAGATTCAGAATATCTGTGCAGAAAAGCTTCATATATTCTGAAGTAACCGAATTCGAAAAATGAACCAAGACTAATTAAGGCTACATTTAAAACGCCGCGAATTGTCATATTGAGTCGAACATCAATTGATCCAAGTAGGACAAATAAAACTGCGAAATGTAACAGCGGCATAATGAATAAAATAACCCATCCTGCTAATAACCGCTTAATATTGTGAGGCTTCCCCTTCCAAGCACTGTATGTGTCCCATGGTCTATATGTTTCATGGGCGCGAGCTATTATCAAAGAGAAATATATCGCGAAGAAATACAAAAACAAATTTTCCGCGGTGGGTGACATGTGCCTCTTATTTTCAATACGCGCTGAGGATACTTAAGTGCAGCTGGATAGAATAATTGTCGAAAAGCCAAGTTTCATTTTCCGTGTTCCACGGTTGAAATTTCGTATTTAGCCTGCTGCTAACCTAGATCAGTGTTTGACATGGATCACTGCTTATGGTATTCTCATAGGTTCTCTATTCTGCTCATGCGTTGAATGATGCTAACTATAAAATATCTGAGTTCGAGTCACATTCTGGATTCTCGCACTTTTACTTTCTATGTTCTGCCTCTACAGAGTGAATAAACCTATTAATTCTCGCATCTTGCTAATCCTAAAATTTTGTAAAAATCACTAATTTATGTGAAGACTATCGTATAAGAACTATAAAATAAAAAGGGAACTTCAAGAAACGACCTTCTCCCAAACCTTAGTGGTAATACATTGGGCTAACTGGAAGGAAAAACACCCTCACCGCTGGCGACTAGGTATATGAACTGCACTCACATGCACGGTGGTTGTAAGCTGAGCCGGATTTCCATCGACAGATAAAATTATGAGCCCCGCACATCCGCTGACTTAACGAATTCATAAGGCCCCAGGGCAAAAGGATAGGGTCAAAGATGAGCACCACGACAGTTCAGCAAGATCAGATTAGCCCTTATAGGCAGTCGGTTAACGAAGTATTAACTGCATTCGGTACGGATCCACGGAACGGCTTGAGCGAAGGGGAGGTACGTGCGCGGCTTGTAAGGTACGGCAAGAATGAACTGATGGCAGAAAAGCCCGTGCCTGCATGGAGGAAATTCCTGGCTCAGTTTCAGGATGTGCTCGTTGTCCTGCTGCTTATCGCAACACTGATTTCGGCAGGACTCTGGCTGTATGAGCGCGATTCAGCGTTGCCTTACGAGGCGCTTGCTATCTTTGCCGTCGTACTGCTTAATGCGATCATGGGATATATTCAGCAGTCACGAGCTGAGGAAGCAATGGCTGCACTGCGCCAGATGACAGCGGCACAGGCCAGCGTTATTCGGGACGGTATACAGCAGAGCGTTCCTGCGACTGAGCTAGTTCCCGGAGACATCATTATTCTCGAAGAAGGCAACACTGTCCCTGCGGACGCTCGGGTGATTCAATCAACTGCGCTTCAAGCGGCTGAGGCGGCACTGACAGGCGAGAGCCTTCCTGTCCTGAAGGATAATCTCCCGATTGCGGAAGAGGTTGGGCTCGGAGACCGCGACAATATGGTCTTTAGCGGCACTGTAGTTGTTTATGGGCACGGCCGTGCGGTGGTCACGGCGACGGGAATGCAGACCGAGATGGGACGCATTGCCGGGATGCTCAAAGAAGCTCCGGTAGAAACTACGCCGCTGCAAAAGGAACTTCACAGGGTCGGTAAATTGCTCGGGATCGTTGTTATTGCCATTGCTGTCGTGATAATCACAACGATAGTCCTGGTTGAAGATGTGGGAGGTTTCTCAGCTCTTTTTGACGTGCTCATTTTAGGCGTTGCGCTCGCGGTAGCGGCGGTACCGGAAAGCCTGCCTGCGGTTGTAACGGTCGTTCTTTCTCTCGGCGTGCAGCGCATGGCCAGAAGAAATGCTATCGTGCGCCATCTTGCGGCTGTCGAAGCTCTCGGCTCGGCGAACGTTATAGCCTCCGATAAAACGGGCACACTTACAAAAAATGAGATGACCGTACTTGCAGTAGTTACTGCTAGCGGGCGCGTCAATCTTGAAGGTACGGGTTATGCCCCGGAAGGTGAGGTACGCCGGGAAGGAGGAGGAAAGATTGATGGTGCGCTTCAGTTTGAGTTTGTACGTGCACTTGCCGCTGCCGACCGCGCTAGCAACGCTGTACTTCATGAGCGTAATGGCCGCTGGGCAGTACATGGCGACCCTACTGAAGGGGCATTGATCGTTGCAGCTCGTAAAGCCGGGCTCGAGGCTGAAGCGCTCAATGCGCGGTTAGAACGTATTGGAGAAGTGCCTTTCTCCTCCGAGCGCAAACTGATGAGTACGGTTCATAGTGACGCCGAGCAAGAGGAACAGCTGCTTGCCTTTACCAAAGGTGCACCGGATGTGTTGCTTGCTCGCTGTACAAAGGAGCTTGTAGGAGACGAAATCAAACCTCTTACAGCGGAGCGCCGCGCAGTAATTTTACAAAGCAACGAAGAACTGGCCGGCGAAGCTCTAAGGACACTCGCGGTCGCTTTCCGCACGTTGCCGAAAGACACGTTTAAGCAGGAAGAGCTGGACGAGGACGTTGAGAAAGATCTTGTATTCCTGGGATTGATCGGTATGATTGACCCCCCGCGCAGGGAGGCGAAAGATGCAGTTGCTCGTGCTAAAGCTGCGGGTGTTCGCCCGATTATGATTACAGGCGATCATCCTAAAACCGCCACAGTTATTGCCGAAGGACTCGGAATTTCCACTCACGGGGAGGCTGTTACGGGTATTGAGCTTGAAAAGATGTCAGAGGAGGAGCTTGACCAGAAGGTTCAGGAAGTGTCGGTCTATGCACGTGTCAACCCCGAACATAAACTTCGTATTGTGAAAGCGTTACAGCGCAGAGGGGCAATTGTGGCGATGACGGGAGATGGAGTCAACGATGCGCCAGCTTTGAAAACCGCTGATATCGGGGTGGCAATGGGCATTACTGGAACGGATGTTTCCAAAGAAGCGGCCGACCTTGTACTCGCGGACGACAATTTCGCGACCATTGTGGGGGCTGTCGAAGAGGGACGTGCGATTTTTTCTAACATCCGTAAGTTCTTGCGCTATCTGCTTTCATCAAACCTCGGGGAAGTGATGATAATGTTTTTTGGCCTGGTGCTGGCAGACCTGATCGGGCTGACTGCAGAAAATAGGACCGGAATAGTGTTGCCGCTGCTTGCGACTCAGATCCTCTGGATCAACCTTATTTCAGACGGCCCCCCGGCACTTGCGCTCGGCGTTGATCCGGCTGACCCGGGACTAATGAAAGAACCGCCGCGTCCGAAGGAAGAAGGGGTGATCACCCGTAGCATGTGGGCTGACACACTCTTTACCGGGATAATCATGGCGGCCGGAACACTTTTTATACTGGATGCCAGCTTACCAGGGGGTTTGATCGAAGGTTCGGGCAGCCTGCGTTACGCGCAGACAATGGTCTTTACCACGGTGGTTCTTTTTTCATTGTTCGTTGTTTTTAACTCGCGCTCGGACAAACAGAGCGCTTTCGCCGGACTATTTTCAAACAAATGGCTGTGGGGTGCAGTCCTGTTGTCTTTTTTGCTGCAGGTCGCAGTTATTTACACTCCGTTTCTGCAACTGGCTTTTTCGACCGTGAGCTTGAGCTTCGTCGATTGGCTGCTCTGCGCAGCAGTAGCGAGTTCTGTGCTGTGGCTACGCGAATTAAGCAAACTCTTTATACGTGTGAAGGAAAACCGAAAAAAAGAGAGCTTGCGTGATGGCTTACTCCATATTCTTTCAAGGAGCGGGTAGAGCTTTTCTCAGTTACCAGGATAGGTTTAGAATCTTATGAGTCTTCCTGAAATTTCCTGCTGTTCGAAGTCCGTTATTAAGGGAAATTTTCCTCTTTTTCAGACCAACTAACAAAGAATTTTTTCAGTTTCTTCAGTTCTTCAACCATCTCTTTGAATTCATGGAGTTCCCGGACAATGTAAACCAAACTCCCAAAAGTTTTTTAATCAATTGGGGAGCTTACTGTTTTGACGAGAAAAGAGAAAGTTATCCCCTCCATGTTCTCTTTTCTTTTTCTCTTTTTTTAGTTTTTATATCTACTCTCTTTGCGTGGAAAGCTCTTAAGTAATGAGCTTATCCAGAAATCAACATGTAAACTCCAATCACGCAGAGGAGAAGAGCGACGTACTTTTGGAAAACTTCTTTCTTTATTTTTCTTATATAAGTCGCTTTATGACAATCAGGTAAGTTTATTATATCTGGGCACGTAAATTAAATTATGTCTTCGTTGCTTGAAGATTACGGATCTATAAGTCACATACCGCTGGATATAGCCTTTAGGGATGCCATGTTTATTGTGATCTTAAGCGTTATTATGTTCTTTATTTTGATCCTGGCTGTGCGTCGTGGTATACAGAAAGCACAGAGCAGTTAATCTATCACATGTGCATTTTTTCTTTATTTCCCTTCTTGAACGGCTTGGAATAGCTTAGTTTGGGCTTCCTTACCTGCATCTCTCTATAAATATTTTCTCAAACCTTCCTACTCATTGGTCCTTTGAACGCTGGTCCTTTGAATGTTAATCTTTAAATTAACAAATCATAAAACGCCTGATTTGAGCTTCTCTATGACAGACGAACCGATATACCCAAATAACGTCGCAAGCGCGCACGATTTCTGATTTATCATATCTTCCTTATGTATATATAATTATGAGTAATCTGAGCGAGGTTGACCTTTTACTCTTGTCTCAGGAAAGAATTCATTGTTCTCTCGACTCAGGATTTTTGCTTCTTTTATTTTCAAATATATTAATAAATTATAATCTCTTTATAGAATTAAAATCAGGGAAACTGGGCAGATATGAAAGCTGAAGAGAAGGGAGTGGACACCGATGTTTCTAAAGCTCAGGTAAATGAGTCTTCCTTTCACGATAAAAAACATAGCTCTGGAAGAGAAATACCAGGAAATTCTCACGAATCTCATCAAGAAAGCAGGAGTAAGCCTGCTGGCGATGCGGTGGTTGAAGGGCACCCCCAAGATCAAACTATGCGTAATGAAGAGAAATCGCTGGCACATGAGCAGCATGAAGAAATAAAACATGGGAGCCCTGAGCAACATGGTGAGATAAAACACGAACAGCACGGTGAGCTGAAACATGAGGGCCATGAACCTCACAAAGAGGGTGAGTACGGTCAGCACCGCGAAATAGAACACGAAGGAATGAAACACGAAGGAATGGAGCATGCAGGCCATGAAACAGCTGGCGGGAAAGAGCACGGCAATCATCACACTCACATGCTTGAAGATTTTAAGAGGAGATTTATTGTTTCTTTCGTGCTAACTTTCCCTGTTTTACTGCTTTCGCCTACGATCCAGGACTTTTTTAATTTTGAGCTTCGCGTCCCGGGTGCTGATTACCTCACCTTCTTGCTGTCCTCGGTCGTTTATTTCTACGGCGGGTATCCGTTTCTTAGAGGAATTAAAGAAGAGCTTTCTGAAAAGTCGCCCGGGATGATGACTCTTATAGCCATTGCAATAAGCGTGGCTTATTTCTACAGCTCGGCTGTGGTTTTCGGGCTGCATGGGGAGGTCTTTTTCTGGGAGCTCGTGACCCTTATAGACGTAATGCTGTTAGGGCACTGGCTGGAGATGCGTTCGGTGATGGGAGCTTCAAGAGCTCTCGAGGAGCTGGTAAAGATCATGCCCTCGGTTGCTCACTTGAAGAAAAATGGTGAAATTGTTGATGTTGGGGTTGACCAGCTAAAGATCGGAGATAAGGTTCTGATCAAGCCCGGGGAAAAGGTGCCTGTGGACGGAACTGTTGTGGAAGGGACAAGCAGTGTCAATGAATCCATGCTTACAGGGGAGTCGAAGCCTGTCACGAAAGAACCAGGCAATGACGTTATCGGCGGCTCGATTAACGGAGAAGCGGCTTTTGTCGTCAGGGTGGAAAAGACCGGAAAGGATACCTATCTCAGCCAGGTTGTCGAACTCGTTAAAGCTGCCCAGGAGAGCAAATCAAAGACACAGGATCTGGCAAACCGGGCTGCTCTGTACCTGACAATCATAGCCCTGACTGTAGGAACTCTCACTTTTACTTTCTGGATTCTTTTTGGGCAGCAACTTGTTTTTGCGCTGGAAAGGGCGGTGACTGTAATGGTCATTACCTGCCCGCACGCCCTTGGGCTTGCAATTCCTCTGGTAGTTGCAGTTTCGACGTCCATTGCCGCAAAATCCGGGCTTCTTATTCGAGACAGACAGGCGTTTGAAAGGGCACGCAATCTTCAGGCCATCATTTTTGACAAAACCGGTACGCTTACCGAAGGCAGGTTTGGAGTTACGGATATAGTTTCTCTTTCAGGCGAGAAAAACGGGATCGCAGAAAATAATTATAGAATATTAAGCCTTTCAGCCTCCCTGGAAGCGAGTTCGGAGCACCCTATTGCAACAGGAATTCTGGAAAGTGCACGGGAAAAGGGGTTACAAACTTTATCCGTGGAAAAATTCAGTTCAATTCCAGGAAAGGGTGTGCAGGGCCTGGTTGAGGGAAAAAAGTTCCTTGTTGTAAGCCCTGGCTACCTTGAAGAAAAAGGAATTGACCTTAAAGACGAGAAAATTAAAGAAATCGAAGCACAGGGAAAGACCGTCGTGTTCCTGCTTGAAGGAGAAAAAGTGCTTGGAGCCGTTGCGCTTGCCGATATTGCCAGGAAAGAATCTAAGGAAGCCATCTCGAAACTTAAAAGCATGGGAATTAAGTGTCTCATGCTTACCGGGGACAATCGGTATGTGGCAGCCTGGGTATCGCGAGAACTGGAGCTTGATGATTATTTCGCAGAAGTCCTTCCTCATGAGAAGGCCGAGAAGGTCAAAGAAGTCCAGGCGCAATACATCACAGGAATGGTAGGGGACGGGGTTAATGACGCGCCTGCCCTGGCTCAGGCTGATGTAGGGATAGCCATTGGAGCAGGTACGGACGTTGCAATCGAAACTGCTGATATAATCCTGGTAAAAAACGATCCAAGAGACGTGGTTAATATAATCAGGCTTTCCAGGAAAACTTACTCCAAGATGTATCAGAATCTACTCTGGGCAACAGGGTATAACGCTTTTGCAATTCCTCTTGCAGCAGGAGTACTCTATGGATACGGAATCTTACTGAGCCCTGCTATAGGCGCTGTTTTTATGAGCCTGAGTACCGTGATCGTAGCAATAAACGCTAAAACTCTAAAGATGGGGTGATTTAATGATAGGAATATTCCACAGTATAAAGAAGCTAATTGCTCTAGCCGCACTGGCTTCCGCAGCAATCGGGTTTATTTCAAGGCTTACGGGAAAGAAAAAGAAAAGATAAATTTTAAGTTGAAATCGGGAACTTACTGAAAAGCTGCTGGAAAGAGGTTAACTCCAGAAATGGGCGATTATAAGAAAATTGCTCTTACTTTCCAGCTTCCTTATTACGCTGTGGTAAACTGCAGGTTCAAACTTTTATCTCTTTTATTTAATTATCGCTTTCATTCTTTACGGGTGCAGGACCAATTTCGATCTTGCTTTTGTGCAGGTTGATTCCGCTTTTGTCTTCTATCTCGACTTCCAGTTGATATGTAGAATCTTTCTTTTTTGGAAATTCGAGTACAATCGGATTTTCAGCCGAAACGTTCCCGTAATATTTTTTATTAACGCTTTCGAGGGAATTTCCGTTTTCCCTGAAATCATAGCTTATGTTGCAGTCAAATCTGGAATCTGGATTTTTTGGGCTGAAAGTAAACACAAACCGGTCTTCATAGCTATTGGATTCGCTTACGAATGCATCCAGAGAACTGCTTCCGAGGATACTATCTTGATCTCCTTTCCCATCTCTTCCCACAGGATTATCAGCCAGCTCCACAACTAGTGCGGCACTCACAACCATAAGAATAACCATCAGTATTTTAGATATATTGTTCATAATACTCAGATATCAGATCTCCATTTTTATTTACCGGTATTTTCCTGTCCGATCGCTTTGCTTAATACAATTTTTTTAGCATGTTTAATTCATTTAGTCTATTAGGTTACTTTAAAATGCATAACTTAGATTAGAATATGTGTCTGGTTTAAAATATACTGCCTGGCTTAAAATGTGTAATTCAGTTTAAAATATGTGATTCTAAATCTGTCTCAGGAGCTCTTCTTCCAGGTAATGAGACTCTTTGAACCGGTTTCCAGTTCAGTATTTCAGCTTTTTTTCAAAATACCTTAGCCGGAAGTTAAGCAAAAAAACTGTATAGATTACCAGGCTCGCAATCAAAAAAGAGGTTCCGGCAAGCATTTCATATAAAAGGCCTCCAAGGATGAGTCCTGTGATGCTGGCAAGGCCCCCGAAACTACTGGCAAACCCCTGTATCGTGCCCTGGTATTCTCTTCCTGCGACTTTCGATAAAAGGGAGAGAAAGGAAGGCCACATAAGCCCATCTCCGAGGGCGAAAAATCCTGCTGCAAGATAGGTAAGGAAAATATTTCCAGGAATGAGAAGTAGAAAGTTCGTACCGAGCATCAGACTTCCGAAGATTATAAGGGTTACATCCGAATGTTTCCTTGAGACCCTGGGAAGCAAAGTACTCTGTACGATTATCAGAAGTCCGCTCAGCACCGTAAAATAAATGCCCATTTTTACAATGCTCCAGTTAAGAGTTGAGATTGCGTGCAGGGGGAAAGCCGTATAGAACACATTGTAACCGAGGTCGATTAAAAAGTACAGGCCCAGCATATAGGGGATATTCGGAAGTCTCAGAATCTCCCTGAAGTCAGGTTTTGTAATCTCCGGCGTGGTTCTGCACTCCTTTATCTCATATCCGAAAATCTTCCTTATACTCTCAGCTTTTTCAGAGCCCTCAAGAGCGCACTTTTTACTTTCGGGAACATAAAATAGGATTAGCAGTGTTCCGATAAGTGAGATTATTATTGCTCCAAGAACAGGGGCTACGTCTCCGTACTGTGTTACGCTCAATATTCCGGCGAGGGCGGGACCTACTATAAATCCCAGATTCTCGGAAATCGACATCTTCCCGAAATTCCGGCTCCTATCTCCTTCCGAGGTAATATCGGCCAGATAGGCGTTAGCTACCGATACATTTCCCCCGGTCAGCCCGTCAAGTGCTCTGGCAAAGAAGAGTACCGCAAGGGGCAGGGTAACGGTAAAAGCTCCCAGGATTCTGGAATCAATTTTAAAGAGGCTTACAACCGGAAGAAAGAGAACTCCAAGAAAGATAATCCATGAGAGCAGGGTTCCTAACTGGCTTAAAAGCAGGATCCTTTTACGGCCGTAAATGTCAGACCACCTGCCCAGAATTGGGGCTCCTATTAGCTGGAAGGCCGGATACATAGAACTTGCAAGCCCGTAAATGAAAGCATTTCCTCCCAGCCTGTTAACCAGAAATACCAGGAACGGCAGTACAATACTGAACCCAAGCGTGCCTATAAAATTGACAGAAAGGATCGGAAGGAGGGAAATCTTTTCTCCGGTATGAGGCTGTGTATTGTTTTTCTGGCTTTCACGATCATTTTTCATAATTCCTCAAGGTTTCCGGAAATCCTTTCCCTCGGATCTTCAGGCTCTCTTCTTGTTCCTTCCACATCCAGCGTGCTCGGTTTTCGGGTAGTAGTTACTTCTTAAGGACAGTTTGTTCTTTAATTCTGAGTATGTCAGCCCAGGCCCGTTTTCCACATTTCGGACATCTCAGGTATTTTTTATTCACCCCATTGGGGGCGAGGAAATCTTCAAGCGTTGAGATCTCAAACACTTCGCCGCATCCGGGACAGAGATAGGCAAAGTTTTTTGCGTGCCATGCCACAAGCAGGACAAGGCTTACGATTATTACTATGAGCCAGAGGTACCAGTAGCCCGAAAGCAGGAAAACCGATGACACCACAACTACTGCTATGAACGCAAAAAGTAGTTGAGCAGTTCCGTACCAATCGCTTTGCGTGACTTCCCAATATCTGTTTCTGTTCATAGCCCATCCCCCGGTTTGTTACATTATCGGACATTTTATACTAGAAAATAGGATTTGGGGTTATTTAATGGTATTTTTTTCCTTGATATTCAGGCTAAGGCACGGAAAAAACTCGTAAAGTCGTAAAATGCCTTAAAAATTTT
>CAYSZA010000024.1:10369-13981 GCA_964435275.1 uncultured Methanosarcinales archaeon
CGAAGTCACAGACTCTGATTGGTTGTCTGTCATTATTTCCCCTTTTTGGTTTAACTGCTAGCTCAATAAACTGTGCCTGATTTCCTCAGATTACTATAATCTGTAATTATATATTTACTAAAGAAAATATGTTTAGAAATTAAGATCCCATAAGGTATATACCCTCCAACCTCATGCTTATGGCCCTGCCTATCGCAGCTTTTTATTTGATACTAAAAATAAAGTTTTAACCTGAACTCATCAGGTTAAAGCCCTGAGTTCAGGTTTCAGGTTCTGCAAATTTCGCTCTTCCTGAGCCAGTCGATATCAGACTGGTAAAGGAGCCTGAGGTCTTTAAGCCCCAGTTTCAGCATGGCAAGCCGGCTGACTCCAAGCCCCCAGGCAAGGACTGGCTCTTTAATCCCTAAAGGCTCAGTAACTTCTTTTCTGAAAACGCCTGCGCCTCCCAGTTCAACCCAGCCAAGGCCGTCCACATAAACCTCGGGTTCCACGCTCGGTTCGGTATATGGGAAATATCCAGGGCGGAAGCGGACTTCTTCGAATCCCATCCTGTGGTAGAATTCTGCGAGTAAGCCGAGCAAGTCTGCAAAGGACATATCCTTATCCATTACAACCCCTTCAAGCTGCTCAAATTCCGGGGTGTGGGTAGGATCAATTGTTTCCCTGCGGTAAGCTCTATCAATGCAGAAAGCTTTTACAGGCGGCTCGGGGTTGTCGGCCAGGTACTTGATAGTAACAGCTGTTGTATGGGTTCTCAGCACATTGCGCCCTGCAAGTTCCCTATCCCAGGTTCCGCCCCAGCCACAGGAGTCAATCTCCCCTCCGCGTTCGTGCATTGCAGCAACCTTTTTGAAGTACTCAGCCGGGAGCTGGCAGGTAGTGTCCAGGTGGAAGGTGTCTTGCATATCCCTTGCAGGATGGTCCTGCGGCTGGAAAAGGGCGTCGAAATTCCAGAATGAACTCTGGATTATTCCTCCCTTAATCTCGGTAAAACCCATTTCCAGGAAGATCTGACGCATTTGCTCTATAAGGCGCCTGTAAGGATGAATTTTGGCTCCATAAAGGGATTTTGGAGTAATATCGAGACGATAGGGCCTGAATTTTTTCCCCTTCCATGCCCCGCTCTTCAATAAATCGGGTGTAAGTTGAGCAATTTCCTCTTCAAGGACAAGTCCCTGGGCTGCAAGCGCATTTCCTGCATCAGTTATGGAAACGGTCCTGAACTTTTCTTCATGTTTTATGACAAGTTTGCGCTTGAGCAGATCTTTTATTGTTCCTTCGTCGGATCCGAGCTCTTCAAGGGTCTTCGCTTTGCCTGTGAAAGCTGCAAGAGTTTCTTCGTCTTTTCCTGCATACACTTTTCCGGACGGCACCATTATACCGTTTTCAACTTTTGCCCATCCTTTTTTTACGAGCCAGCCAGTTGCAATCCCTACCATTTGCGGAGAAAAAAGGCTCCTCAGCTCTTCAAGTGAAGTCGGAGCTTTGAGGAAGTCTACAACCTGACGCTCCGGAAGCCCGTTTTTTGTATATTCTTCCCCTTCCTTTGTAAGGGAATAACGCTCCAGCACCTTCTCGGAAACTGAGACCAGCCCTTTCTCCTCAAGCATAAAGGCTGCCTGCATTGCCGCATCGACCTGCAGCCCTGATTTCTCCTCCAGCCTTTCGGGAGCTGCTGACCCAAGTGCTTCAAGGGCAAGCAAGATTTTTTTCTCGTTGATTGTGAGGTTTTCCTGAACACTCATATTATGGTCACGTCCTGATATTCCTGAAAATCTTAAAAACTCTCATGTTATGACAATTGAATCGACAATTGAATCCTGTAAAGTTTACTTTTTATAGATTATTTTATATTCCTCTAGCTGTTCCCTTGCTAGTTCCCGTTTCTCCTGGTGGTCTTTGAGGAATTCGTACATCTTCTCGGCTGCAAGCTGCTTGCATGACCCACACATCCTGGTTCCGGAGACGCATTCCTGCCTGATTTCCAGTAATTCCTCATCGTCTGCAAGCAGGTGGAAAAGCATTACTTCAAAGACCGAGCATTCTTCGGGTTTTCCGCCCAGCTTTTTCTGCTCTTCAAGTGTTACGCAGCCTCCTGTTTTTGCCCTTTTTACTTTTTTTGCGCCTTCTTTCGGGTCGTCAGTAAGAGCTATATAACTATCAGGAATACTGCTCGACATTTTTCCTCCCTGCAATCCGCTCATAAAGCGGTGATAGGTAGATGCAGGAGGAATGAAAGCGTAGCCTCCAAATTCAGCTGCAACTTCAGCAACAATCTGCTCCAATATTTTCCTGGTAAGTCTCCAGATTTTCCTGAAAACGAAATACTTCTCATATTCAACGAATTCAGGTGGCTTTGCCTCTCTCATGAACTTTGAGAGATCTTCGATTTCAGCCAGATACTGTTCCTTTCTATCAGCTTTTCTGACCTCCGAACCCAACCTTGTAAGGAACGGATAGTCAGGAGTCTGGAGCACATCGATGTGCTCTTCGTAGAGTTTTACCTTACCGGGAATACGTTTTTTGAGTTCCTGCAAAGCTTCCTTCGGAGCCCCTTTTCCCCTAACGCTAAGATATTTCCATCCGTTTGCGTTTTCTCTTTCCTCGATCCTGAACATATTCATTTTGCCTGCAAGTCCTCGCGTAAGCCTGAGATGAGGATCCTGGTCAGGGCCCACAGGCACCACGACCGGTTTTTGGCCTCCGAATTCTTCAAGCTGGGGCTGGAGAATGTCTGCAGCCTGGGTTGCCACACTGATCATATGGGAGAGGTTTGTCTCTCCTGAAATACCGTAAATTGCACTCAGTTCCGAAAAGTTTACCTTGACCCCGAGTTCAAACGCCAGATCTTTGACGCTCTCACATCCTGACTGGAAATAAATAAGACCATCAGGCTTGAAACCCAGAGCAATAAGGCTTAATATGTATTCCTCTACCCCGATTTCCCTGCATTTCTGCCAGGAAAAGCCCCGTACTGAAAAAGCCTCCCTGTCCGCAATCCCGACAAAGGCTGATGCTCCCATTTGCTGGTGCCAGATTATCTGGTCCATGACCATCTTGTGCCCGAGATGAACCTTTCCTGAGGGCATAAACCCATCCATAACCGAAAATGGGGCACCTGTCCGCATGGCTTCTACAATCTGTTCGTAATCACGGTGCCCGAAGATAACTCTTCTCCTCATGTACATGCTAGGGGAAGGGATTTCCGGAAGGATCTCGTCAAAAGGAGAAATCCCGAATTCTTCGAATAACTTGGAATAGTCAGTAATGTCGCTTGAGCTCCACGGGTCAAGTTTGGTATTCATAACGTCCCTCATGAGCTGCCGATTCTCTGAGAGAATGACTCAGGCAGACAGCTATTTTTGCTGAAAATAATTAAATATATGAACGCAGTTTCAGCTAAACTGCTCTTTAAAAATACCTGCTTATATGTAAATGTTTATCTTCAGGCAGGCAGTCCAGGCTGACACTGGCTTTCCGGAGGTATATTGCTTTTAACTCTCCTGGCTTACCTAGCCAGATTGAAAAAAGCAGAATAAAAGGATACAAAGATACCAGTGAAGAGCGTTATATGAGTAAAGCCGGACAGAGATATATTCTGTTTATTCTGTC
>CAYSZA010000024.1:14081-19320 GCA_964435275.1 uncultured Methanosarcinales archaeon
GTGAAGAGCGTTATATGAGTAAAGCCGGACAGAGATATATTCTGTTTATTCTGTCTCATCTCTCACAAACTTTTTCGAAAGGATAGGGCAGTTTTGCTCCTTCAGGAATCCTGTCAACGAACTCCAGAAATTCCGGGTCGTGCATCGGACTCAAACTTTTCTGCTTCTGGAAGTAGGGATAGCTTCTGATTTTCTGCCAGGCTTCTTTTAAGGACTCCTCTTTTATATTCCCAAAACTGAAAGGAGGATAAGGACTGGGTTTTACGTCCCCATCTGCCGTTATATGCATCCAGCGCCGGCCTGCCATTGCACCCAGCATCTGCCCTTCAAAATAAGTATTCGCAAACATGCGCGGGCCATCCAGACTGGCGTTTATCCTGTGGTACATTTCAAGGATATCTTTTCTATCCCTATCAGTAATTGCAGGTTCATTCCTGTTTTTAGGCATGGCTTCCCATACTGAGAATTCCTGAACCCCAAGTTCCGATGCAAGGGCATAGAGAGCAGGAAGTTCCTGTATGTTTGAGGAAGATGCATGTGTTGTCATCACGACCATAAGCCCTGCTTCAAGAGCAAGTTTTATGGCAGAAATGGCTCTTTCATAAGCTCCTTTGGATTTTCGGATGGAATCGTGCTTTTCAGGATTGGTTGAGTAGATACCAACCATCAGGGAGTGAAGTCCTGCTTCTTTCAGGCGAAATGCCGTTTCTGTTGAAAAATCTGTGCCCCATGTAGAACAGTTAACTATAGCTCTTTTTTTGTCCACATAATTAATAAGTTCGAAAACCTCTTCCCTGAGCAGAGGATCATTTTCGGTAAATGTGATAATGAATGTGCCAAGCTCAAGGGCTTCGTCTATTATTCTTTTAATAGTATCCGTATCCAGTTCGTTTGCAACTGTTTCGGGAGGATACCTTGAACCATTCTGGCGGGTAAGTTCAATGGATACGGTTTCAGGAATGTATTTTCCAAGGGCGATCTGCATTTCTGCAAAAATGAGGCGCTTAAAAACAGGGCCTGGTATCGGAGGAAGCCAGGCTGAAGCAATGACTCTGTCTTCAAGCACGAGGGCTGGCTTTTCCTCCCGCAGGCGGGAATTGATTTTTTTCAGAATAGGGCTGCAGGCTGCTTTTAGAGTTCCGCTTGTTGTAAGTTCAAGATTATCCCCTGCATGCCGTAGGTTCACTGATATCCCGGGCATGGAGAGAACTTCTATATTCCTGTCCTTTTCCTTGTCCTTCAACGGAGCTTCAGGCAGATCCTTTTTTTCGGGAGTCATTTCTATTCACTCAGGTTCCTGGCTTTGTTACTGTGGTTGACTCAGATATTTAAAATCGTCCCTGGTTTTTCGAGAGGCTAAGATCCATAAGATCTCTATTTTTAGATGAGGTTAATATCGTTTGAAAATTTAAAAAGAAGTCAATGTCAAATGCGAGGTTTTAGTCTCCAAAGCGAGGTTTTAATCTCCGAATGTAGATAATCTCTAAATACGGATAACCTCTGAGAGTAGATACTCTGTGAAAATAGAATTTAAGTTGTCCGGGCACGAAAACATAAACAAAAAGTAGTCGGCCTGGACTGACTTATGGAAGCTAAAAAGCTAAACCTCAGACTCTCTCTGAGAAAGCGAGGTTTCCGCTGATTTTCTTTATTTTTACTTTGACCACGTCGCCCTTTGCGGCTCCGGGCACGAAAACCGTATACTTATCTATCTTTGCTATTCCGTCACCTTTGGACCCGACTGCATCGATCCGGAGTTCATAGGTTCCGCCTTCTTCGATAGCTTCCCTGACAACCACATTTGTGGCCTTTCTCTTCTTGACAGGCCTGTGAGCTCCGCAAGCAGAGCACTTCAGGACAAGTACCCTGTCCACCCTGACAAGCTGGGTGTCCGGGCGTCCGCATTCCGAACACATAACGTATTCGTCCACATAAGCCTGAATGTTATCAGAGATCTGGGCTCTCGTAAACCTTCCCTGGAAGACTGCACGTGTGCCTTCTATTTTCCCTGCAGTCCCAAGTTCCCTTGTGAGATATTTCATCAAGTGGTCAGGGTCCCGGTTAAGGATATCTGCAATATTTCCGAAGTTCTCAAGAATTGTAGTTTTTCCTTCGGAAAAGATTCTGGGCTCAGGGATTACGAATCGAGCATCCGTAGTCTCGGTGTCAGGCATTTTTGCCATTGCACGGTTCAAAAGCTCTTCGTAATCGTACATATTTATACTCCTTTGGATGTTAATGGTTTAACTGATTACTGTACCATTTCTGCCCCTTGATCTACAACGATTCTAAAGGGGGTAGGCAGCTTTTGTCCTGCGTGCCAGAGAGCTTTTTTTGCGGCCTCAAAGTTTTGCTTTTCGACAGCCACTGTGAAGATTTTCTGCATTGGGTGTACCCTTGCTGCGGTCCCTACATTCTTCCCAAAAGCTCTGCGCATACCGCTGGATACACGGTCAGCACCAGCGCCGGTTGCCTGTTTGTTTTCCCTGAGTACTTCGTGGGGATAGACACGGAGCTTCATGTAAAAGCCCATCTTTCCGGCATCTGCAATCAGGTGCCTGTTTGCTGTAATACGGGCTGCTTCAAGAGCAACGTGCCTTATCTGACATTTTTCTTCTACAAGCAATGAAACTTTAATTGGGAAGGTGTTATTTGCCTTGTCTCCCATGTCATAGTGAATAACCTGGCTGCCTGGAACACCGCCCATGTATTTTCTTCTGGTAAATGAGCGCTGCCTCACGTTTCTATACATACTTCCTGGCTTTCGTACCATAAGCTTAATTCTCCTGAAAGATAGTGATTTTAATAGAAATTTGTTGTAACGGATTTGTTTCCGCATATAAATGTTTGCATAACGTTTGCAAAAAACCGTTTAGCAAACCATTCAGTATGAGATATGTGCATATAGAGATACCTGCCTGTATTTACATTTATCTGTAAACCGGCCCTGATTGACTCCGGCAGGCAGCTTCTGCAATTCCGGGTCCGCTGGCAAGGATTCCCGAGTTTAATTTTATAACCCCTGAAAATTATATATTCCGGGCTTAAGCAACTTACTCCCTACTACTTAGTTGTTTATAAGTTTTATTGATGTTTCCGGAGATTTTTCAAAAAATCCTGCAATAGGCACAAAGCTATCCCGTTTCCCCCTGAACCGGATTCACCAGAATCCATATATCGGACCCACGAAAAAGAATGCAGTTAAGCCAATAGTATTGCTGAATCCGTGAGCCAGAACTGATGCCCACAAATTGTTTTCGTATTCGAGTTTTAGTAAACTGAAAAATATAGCATCCAGAAAAGTAATAATAACCCCAATTATCCCCTGTTCTGTATGCGCAAGTCCAAATAATAAAGAAGAAATTGCTATTCCTGAAAATATCCCAATTTTTGGGTTTTCGAACAGATCGCACATTCTTTTTTGGAGATATCCTCTGTAAACAATTTCTTCTCCAAATGCAGCCAGTGTCCAGGTCAGAACAAGAAAAAACAATAAATTACCAAAGTTTCCTTTAAGATTTTCGAATGCACTCAAATCCTGTGTTGTTCCTGTCAAATGGTTTAATACTGGCATGAATAAAGCCAGATGCAAGAAAGTCCAGACAATCACCAGTGAAAAAATCGTTGTTGCCATTCTGAAAGCATTCTTGGGTTTTTTAAACCCCACTGTTGATATTTTTTCATTGCGGATTAAAAGTGAAATAATAACTAATCCTAAAATGATTATTGTAGGTATAAATAAATCAAAAATGATGACAAAAGCAGCGACCAATAACTCAATCAGGGAAACAACTTTAAAAAATTCTTTATTTTCCATTTTGAAGTCCTCAAAGATAAAATTCCTGGATATTATGCAATTTTCTTATGCAATTTTCTCATTTTAAAGTTTTCACGATGAGGTTCTGCTAAGTCTTCGCCAGCTAATGCTCCAGTTATTGTATCATAGCGGTCATTTTTCGAAATGGATATAATCTAATGTAGCTGCCGGGGACATAACAGAACTTTGACGGCGTTTATAAACTCTATCTATGGTTTTTATAAACCACGCTTCTGGTTATTATAAAACTTTATTTATGTTCTGGATATTTTTCAAGGAACCCCGCAAGAAGCCCAAAACAGCCTGAAAGCATCATGCTCCCGAAAGGTGCGGCAAAATGCAGTTTATTAGAAATCTCCTTCCTGATCCCGGGTTCTGCAAGCTTCTCAAGCATCTGCCTTTTCGGTCCTGTGACCATTATAGATCTGACCTGCTCAAAGCCGTAGGCCTCCTTTTCATAAGCTCCGTGCCCTCCATCCTCAAAAACCTCTTCAAATCCCAGGCTCCCTTCGGCAAGCCTTATAATATAGTCCTGAAGTTTTTCCGGGTCCATGCTGGAGGTATGGTGCTCAAAAAGTGCTGTAATGCGGTTTTCAACCACAAAAGCCCCCAGAGTATGCCCGTTTCCGATATTAACCACTACAGAAGGCTGGATTGCTTCAGGGTCGGTAAGAGCCCCGAAGATAGCTGCAGGGCCGGTATCCATAAAGACAGATCGGGTTTCAGGGTTTCCGGCGGATTTAAGAAGAGAATCTGCCTGAGCTTTCATTCTGGTAAAAGCCTCTGGAATCTCCCCGGGCCCGTATACAAAATTTTCAAGTTTTCCTCCCCTGTCAATAAATTCCCTGAAAAGCTCAAAACGATAAACCCTGTTACTCTTATCAGGAGCATTCCCGTGATCCTGCACTGCCACTGCGTAGTTTTCAGGCATGCAAACTCCAAAAGCAGAAAATGCGGACGAAACAGATTCAGGATCGAAGTCCCGCATGACGATATTCACTATACCCCCGTCACAGGCAAGCTGCTCTGCCTCTTCTTCCGAAACAATCCGAATCCCGAAAGCCTTCACTTTTTCAATGCTGTCATGAATGGTCAGAGCAGCCTGTTCAGTAGCATATACCGGAAAACCTGCCTTCAGATGGGTTCTGATAGCAAATGCCGATGGACCTCCACCCATTATGTTTCCGGTAAGCACTATTGCTTTTTCATCTCTGGTCGCTTTCCGTATCTTTTTCGCAATAACCTGAGTCGGAGCAGGCATGACCATAATCAGGCTGTTCTCCACCTCTTTTTCCGAATCAAACAGCAGGATATCCTGTGTACCTGTTCCTATGTCCGCTGCAAGTATGCGCATATCTGAGCATTGGCTGATAAGCTATTAAAACATAGGCAGGCAAGTAGAAGTAAAACCTTCAAATAAAA
>CAYSZA010000025.1:0-19308 GCA_964435275.1 uncultured Methanosarcinales archaeon
AAATAGAAAAATCCAATGATACCGTATTCAGGCAACCCCATGCAAAGAACGGTACCCTGCTTAAAAAAGTAAAGTTATACCAGAAGCCGGAATAAATTTCGGAAAACATTAAGGTTTAAAACCGGAAGCTTAACTGGAGGAGCAAAGAATTCCCCGGGAAATAATCTGGGACAGATCCTCCAATAACCACTTTTTTCACATTCATCATTTGAATATCAGGTCATACTTTGCTGATTTTATTTCTTTGCATCCTCAACTTCTTGCAGTACCGATGTGTATTCATGAAAAACGGAGGGGAGATCTATGGTAGCGAGTATGTCCACAATGCCAAGAGCTGCAATAACTTTTCCGTCTTTTGAGCGAATGGGAGCAACAACCACATGTTTTCCTCTGTATACACCTTCTGCAGGAACCTCGTGGACAACTTCGTTTGTTTTCAATACTTTTTCGAGCACAGGCCCTGTGTAGTCCCTGTCAAGAATTTCTCCTTTTTCCAGGCGAAGTCCTTTTCGCTTCAGGCTGCGAATGGTCGTAGGAAGTCCAATGACCGAATGTACCGCGACTGCTAATGCCTCAAGGTCTTCAGGCCCTGAGTCTTCTGAGATAGTTAGGGAAGTAATTTTTTTCACCCCCGTAAATTACTGGAAACTGGGCAGGCCAACAAGCAAAGGCCTTTCAGAAACGAAAGGCTGGGTCCCACTTTCCGGTCATATTTAGAATATATTTTTTCAAAGAATATATAATCACTCCTCATTCTGAAGTGCTCTTATGAACGCCTGCTTGTGCAATTCTCCGGACTCGTGGATTCCTCCAAGATCGCCACGTGCCGCCCGGCAAGGGTAATGCTGGATATACAGTCCGGCTCTGGGAGGTGCATCTTTTACCTCCATTCCAACGATTTCTTTTGCCATATGCCAGGTACTCCCGCATGGAGCTCCTCTTATTACCTCCACATTGGCAATTTTTCCGTCTTTTGTCTTTATTTTCAAGATAGGTGACCCAAAGATATCCGTAAATGGCCTGTTGAAAGCGTTAGGCTCAAGGCTGCAGCAGATCTCATCTACCTCAATATCCATACCTGAAACTTCGGAGATCTTTTTGAGTTCGGGAACTGAAGCCCTTGATGGCCCACCCGGTATTATCAGAGAGCGCACCCCAGCCTCTGCCGCAAGCCTTGCAATTGCAGACGTGAGATCCGGATGCAAAGAGTAAGTAATAACGATTTCGGCAGAGAAAACACTTTTGTCGAAATTGAGAGCTTCCAGAAATTCATCAGGCTCCTCGATAAATACAGGCACGAACTCAGGCAGGTCAGCAGTCACAACTGAAAAATTGCTGTGTTCCCTGACAACTTCAATTAAGCGGTGACCATATTTACCTCGTGTAATAACTCCTATTACAGTCATTACTCTAAGCTATTTTTAATATTGCATAAATAGATGCTTATTTTATCTGGAATTCCTGCCCTGACCTGCCAGCTAGACATGGAACTGAGACCATGCAACAAATCTGGAGAGCTATAGTATAAGTAAAGATAAAACATTTCACTAAAAATCTTTAAAGAAAAAAGACGGTATT
This sequence comes from uncultured Methanosarcinales archaeon, assembly GCA_964435275.1. Taxonomy (GTDB): domain Archaea; phylum Halobacteriota; class Methanosarcinia; order Methanosarcinales; family Methanosarcinaceae; genus Methanosarcina. The sequence goes on from CAYSZA010000025.1 coordinate 1,579, forward strand.
TATGAGAGGGAAACTAATCACCTTTGAGGGCATTGACGGCTCAGGCAAAAGTACAATTACAGAAAAGCTTAAGAAAAACCCTGAAATTAAGGCCTTTGAGCCTGTTTTTACCAGGGAACCGACAAGAGGCACCCTGACCGGAAATGCCGTGGAAAAAGCCATCCGGTCAGATACTGACCAGCTTGCCGAGCTCTTCCTTTTTACAGCTGATCATGCCGAACATCTGGCAAAACTTGTGAAACCTGCACTCGAGAATGGGAAAATAATAATTTCTGACCGTTACTCCGACAGCCGATATGCTTACCAGGGCATAACCCTGAAAACTCGCCTGGAGAATCCTCTAGAATGGGTGAAGGATCTCCACCGGGGCTGGACTATTGTTCCGAACCTGACATTTCTTTTTGATATCGAACCCGAAGTTTCGGTTAAACGTTGTGGAAAACGAGGAGAACAAAGCAAGTTCGAAAAAATAGAGTTCTTACGAGGCGTCAGGGAGATTTTTCTCAGGCTTGCGGCAGAAGATCCTGAGCGTTTTATCATAATCGATGCTTCACGCTCCCCTGGATACATAGAAAAGGAAGTCTCTGAAAAAATTCTGGAGTTCCTGAACAGGAACTTACCAGAGATTTAATTGAAAAATGAACCTGAAATATCCTGTTAGAGCCCGTTGTCGTCAGCAAATTTTATCAGGGCTTCTCCTAACATCCTGACATGGGTGGGGTTAAGGTTAAACCTGGATTTTTTTACGCCTCCCCGCTCCTTTGCAAGTTCGACGTACTCCTTCTCAAAGCGGTCGCTGTGCGCCAGGGAGATCGTCATGTACCAACCTCCTCCCATCTTAATCTCAACATATCCGTCTCCGCTTCTCTCTTCAGTGTTTTCTTTAATATTCTCCTCAGATATATCCTTCTTTACCATAGTGTAAGCCTCGTAATCTCCTGATTTTAACATGATCTGTTATTTGAATACAAAGATACTCGATTATATACAAGACATATAAGGGCTGAAATAAAAAATGTTTCCAATAATCAGGTTATTTTTTATTATCCTCTTTAAGTCCTGCACGCAGCACTGCCGGAGTAACCAGTCCTGAATGAGCGGCCGTTGCGACAAGGGCTCCTTTTATGCCGAGCTTATCAAGAGTAAAAAGATCCTCCATATCCTTGACTCCTCCTGCAAGCAACAAGCTATGCCTTGAACATTTAACCAGTTTCCGGAGGAATTCAGGGTTAGAACCTGATGCTGTTCCAACTCTATCAAGGTCAAGGAAAATAAGGTCTTTCAGGGGGAAATTATTTAACAGCTTTACAATTTCAAAAGGAGATTCAGGAATATCAGGGTCCTTTTTCAGGACTTTACCGTGTTTTATATCAATACTGACACTGATCCTTCTAGGGTTTCCAGAGGCTGCATCTTTTATTGCCGAAAGCGTGCCTGTCTCTGTACCAATTACAGCGGTTCCTGCAATGGAAAGAGCTTTGTCCACATCCTGTGGAGACGAGATCCCGAGATCAAGCATTGTGTCTGCCCTTAAACCTACCTGCCGGATTACTTCGGTATTTGTTTCAGGAGAGCCTTTGCCCTGAAGCACATTAAGGTCGGCAATATAGACCTCTCTGGGACGCAGGAGTTCAACTATATCTACAGGGTCCGAGCTGTTACATACAATACTTGAATCTGAAACCGGACGGTACTTTTCCCTTATACCGCCCTTTGCAAGGACTACGCTACGGTTAAATATATCCATCACAAAAATTACTCGGAACATACTTATTCAATAGCTGCATCATCCTATAAAAAAATATAAAATAAAGCATATTGTATAAAAAGAATAATATTCATAATAAGATTCCAATTCGGTGTTTAGTTAGAGGATTTTTATGAAACTGCTTGTAAGTCCAATCAATAGAGAGGAAGCAATTATTGCTTCCAGAGGCGGCGCAGACATTGTGGATGTCAAAAACCCCAAAGAAGGTTCCCTTGGTGCGAATTTCCCATGGATAATAAGGGATGTGAAAGAAGCTGTAAACGGCAGACAGCCTATAAGCGCGACCATAGGAGACTTTAATTACAAACCTGGAACTGCTTCCCTTGCAGCATTCGGAGCAGCAGTTGCAGGAGCAGATTACATCAAAGTTGGCCTTTACGATATCCAGACTGAAGACCAGGCATTTGAACTTCTCATAAAAATAGCACGAGCCGTAAAGGATTATGACTCAACAAAGAAGGTTGTTGCCTCAGGGTACTCGGACTACAAGCGCATAAATTCAATTTCTCCGTTACTGCTTCCCTCAATCGCTGCAGAAGCTGGAGTAGATGTAGTAATGGTTGATACGGCAATTAAGGACGGCAAATCAACCTTCGAATTTATGGATGAGAAAGAGCTTAAAAAATTTACGGATCTTGCCCACGAGCACGGGCTTGAAAACGCAATTGCTGGTTCCCTGAAGTTTGAGGATCTTCCGGTGCTTGAAAGGATAGGGCCGGATATTATTGGAGTCCGGGGTATGGTCTGCGGAGGAGACAGAAGAACTGCCATCCGGCAGGAACTGGTCGAAAAACTCGTAGCTGAATGCCAGGCTTGAGAAATACAATTTAATGCGAACTCCCCTGACCTAAAGACTCAGGGTTTTATGTTTTTTCCTGTAAAACTGAAAATTTGTCGGTCGGTAGCCAACCGGATCGGCCGAAAAATAATTATAAACAAATAACTATTTTTAGTCTGATGTTTATTTTCGGACATATAGGGATTACTCTGGGAATCATATATCTACTGAGCCGCTTGTCCTCAAAAAACAATTTCTCGGTAAACGTTCCGTGGATTGTATTTGGAGCGCTTCTTCCGGACATCATTGATAAGCCGCTTGGGAGGATAATCCTTGCTGAGACCATAGGAAGCGGGCGAATTTTTGCCCATACTTTACTTTTTGGCCTTCTGCTTGGCCTGGCAGGTTACTACCTCTACAACCAGGGGAAACCTCAATTGCTGATTATTGCAGGAGCATCTTTCTGTCACCTTGCTGAAGACCAGATATGGAACAGTCCTGATGTATTTTTCTGGCCTCTTCTGGGCTGGGGATTCCCGAAAGATACAATCTCAGGAAGCTTTATTGAGTATCTGATGATGATTTTCTATCGATCATACAATCCCGAATTTACGGAGGTTTTTACCTCAGAAATTGTCGGATTGCTTATCATTGCCCTTTTTACTGGCAAGTATATTCAAGAAAAGATAAAGGATAGCTCTGTAGCACAGTAATGAAGAAAAGAGAAAAATTTAACTTCAGGATGGAAAGTAGCCTCTAAAAGCCTGAGATTGAAGCTGAAACAGGTAGGGAGTTTACGGAGTATATTCATAAATTTCTATATTAAGCGAATCGTAGATCTTGTACACAGGAGAATCGGTCTGAGCTTTGAGGGTATTTTCGATGGTAGAAACTGATACCGCATTGGATTCCTGCGCCCTGTCCCTTAAATTCTTCGAAAAAGTGGTTTCCACGATATAGAAAGGTTCGTTTTCTGTTGCTTTTTCTACAACACCATCTTCTGAATAATTTTTAGGGCTATAAAGGGGCTTTTGGTAAACATCAGCAGATCCAGGAAGCCGATTCATATTGCTACTAAGAATTCCTGGCAGGGTACTGCTTCCGTCTTTATATGAAGAAGACATGATATATGGATATGTTTCCCGGAATCCAGATAACCACTGAATTCCCTGTGCCTCATTTTGTGAAATTGCTTCAGAAACTCCTCCTGTATAAGGTGAACTGAAGCAGGTGAAGAATCCCAGGGTCCAGAGCAGACAAAGAACCAGGACTGCGGAGCTAAGGCCAATAGTATACCCTTTTCTAAGAAAGATTATGTAAAGAGAATACCCCATCAAAGGAATCTGAGCAAAAATAATGAAGCTCAGGTTTGCAAACCTATCTGGGGGGTAAGGAATGAAGGGGTTTAAGAGGAAAGCAAGCTCAAGGAAAAAAGTCGCAACATAGAGTATCAGGAAGCGGGGGTATCTGCGAACAAAATGGTGGCAAAACCTTTTGCGGTTCTGCCATACGATCACGGAATTGATAATAATAAAGATTAAGGGAATATAGTACTTGCCGTAATAAAGATTTAAGAGATGCACGAACTCCAGAAATCCATTTTCCGTTCCTGGTATCGTTGAAAGGCCGGTACCAAATAGTGTTTTAGCGCGCCAGATAACGTTTGAAGTAAAGGCACTGAGGAACTGAGGAGCATATTTTGCACAGAGCAGGAAGCCTCCCGAGGTAAACGACAGGAAAATAAATACAGGCACTTTTCTTCCTGCAGAGTGAGGTGTCCCAGGAAAGAGAAAGTTGAGACTCAAAAGTTTGCGAAGAAATCCAGGCCTCAGTAATGTGCTCGAGAAGGCAAGGAGCAGGGAAAAAGAAAGCAAATATGCAAAAATAAAGGGATGAGCTAATGGAATCAAAGGTATCATTAAAAGCACGCAAATAGCCATCGCTCTATTTTTATCGGAAAGCGCACTTCTCAGCACAAAAAGGTAGAGAGGTATCAGGCAAAAAGTCAGGAAATAAGGAATTGCTGAGGTCTGGAAATGCCCGAAATAGGGAATCATCGAGGATAGAAAAGCTACTGAGACTAACTTTTCCCTGCTCATAAAAATCCTATAGAACAGGAACATTCCGACAATAAACATGATTGAAAAAAACACTGGTAAAAAGTAAGAAAGGGAACACGTCTCCAGACCTGAGACAAGAGCCAGGGCTGAAACAAGCAGAGGACCTGTAGGAGAGAGGCTGGAAAAGCCTGAAGGATTACAAAACGCACTCTGTCCTGCAAGCTCCATGTATGAAAATTCATCTCCCCTGCCTATTGAAACATAGCCAAGCATGTGAGGAACAATCAGTACTGTGATGTGAACGAGAAATAGTATAAGAACTGCACTCATTTTTCTGTATGCAAGGAGAAGAACGCAGGCTGAAAGGTAGCAGAGGAGCAGAGTAAGGTAAAAGTGGAAAGGAAGCTGCTCATAGATATCAACTGTGTACCCTTCGGGCTGGACTCCCCTGAGAATCAAGAGACTGTAAACCAGTAGTAATAGAGAAATCGAGGTTACAAGATTTAATATGTTATTAGTGATTTTAGACAATGTGTCCCCCATCCTTTTTGAAAGTTACAGAGTCCAGCTTCCGCACCTAAATATGAACTATCCCCGAAACCATGGTTTCACTCTTAAAGAGTTTTCTTTTACAGGCAGCACACAGGCCCAAAAACTTTCGTTCTCAAGTTTTGTTTATTTATTTCTCCTCTTTCTTATTTTTACTATACTCAATCGGCCCAACAAATAATTAATGGTTGTGCCCGGAGTGCAGTTTGTTATCTGCCTCAACCTAATTAAGGTTTTCATGAGTTAAAAATTTTCAACAATTAAAGGCTTTCGGGTACTATACTGCTTTCCAGAGACTCAGTATTTCTGTCGCAACAACCACGCCATATTGGTCGCATACGACTTAAATACAAATCCTGCTGCTATTAATATTTATCCGGTTTCAATTTAAGGAGTGAGTACCAAATTATTTAGATTCGTTACCGATTCCTGCAATGCGGGGGAGTGGTCCTGAGCATTACCTCCATGGGAAGGCAAGCATTTCAGGAAATAGGTGCCTTGTAAACTGTTAAGTCAGTTATTATAATGTTTATTTTATATTATTTGTTGGGATGACACCAAATTATAATATCCGGACCTATTTATAGTATCCATTAGATCATATTTCTTTATACCATACGTGGAATTATACTCCTTTATATCCCCTATTAGGGATACTTCTGATAATTAGTATGGAGGTTTCTGTTAATTTACGGAAGAAAGTATTAGACTGATGAGGAAATCAGCTCAGTAGATACTTCGGTTATGGGGACAGATAGTATCTGGTTAACTCATGATGACAGGATAGGCCGGTTGAGAAATTCGTTGAGGAAGAACATACCTCTATAGATGTGGTTGTTGCTTTGTTAAAAATAAGGCTTGAAAAAGAGAGTAAAGAAATGTCAGTAATGGGTTGATCCCCCAACTTACGAAAGTGAAATTCTCCTTCCTGCTCTTTTTTCGAATTACAGGGCAAAGTATAGGGAAGAGTTTATTATCTTAATGTATCGGTTTTAGTTGTAATATCACAAATCCTTCATAATTATTATATCCCGGGATAATCTCTCAAGCATACTTTTCTAACATTATACATACTTTTCAAAATATAACGAATTCTACGTTCTACAAGCTTTCCCTTCATGCACCAGTAAAGTGGCCTGTTGTTTCCTACTGAAGGAAATCTGGAGTAGGAAATGTCAAGTGGGTGAAAATAGAAGATAGTATGTCCTCTTTTCAGGCTCTGGATAAGCCCATTTAATACTAAAGGCGCTCCCAGAAAGCGCAGTATTGGGCCCCCACATGCAGGAATTTTCAACACGTTCTGATAGTAGGCCCAGGGAAATTCCACAAAATTTCTATCGTAGCCTGCTTCAAGCCCGTTTTCTACGGGATAGTATGGAAAAGACGAGACTGTCTTAAGGGACGAATCCGTTTTGTTATAAAGAGAATTCACGGATACTGACGAGTCATATTTGAACCCGATGCGTTCCAGTGAATCCAGCATCCAGCCACCTACCAGGGCGTTTGGCGCCCTGTAACCCACTATCTTTTCGCCGTTAATATTTTCCAGAATCCTTTTTGCACGCAATGTTGTCTGCTCAAACTCCTCGTTACTCATTAATCGCTCCTTTGTCTCAGGATTGATTTTGCAAGCGTGATGCAGACCGTGACACGCAAGTTCGTGCCCCCTTTCCACAATCGACTCGACAAGTCCGGGGTAATGCTCTACAGTGTCAGCAACTACAAAGAAAGTAGCAGCCACGTTAAACTCATCGAGAATATCTAGTACCCTGTTTGTAGGTTCAGTCAGGAAATCGTATCTGCCTCTCCATTTTTCAAAGAAATCATCCACACTTTTGAAAACCGAATAAGGAGAACCGCAGACTGAAGGAATATGATACCAATCTTCAAGATCTACTGTAACCGAAAAGCTGCCTCTCATAAGACCCCCCGCGCTTACCAGACGCACTTATAGCCCGATGATAAATTCCTAATCTGTACTGAAATTATCTGTAAGTGGAAGTTTAGTTATTCCTACTTATCCAAAAATTTACTACATAATTGAAGATCGTAAGAGTATAAAAAATTTTTTAAGGTTTTGGAAAAAATAGAACTCATAAGGTGAGTCTGAAAAGACATCTTATGATTAACACTGAGAACTTGATTGTCAAATGAAAAGGGACAAGTACATATAAATATTAGAGTATGAGGTATAATGATCCCCTGTGGATATTTTTAGAATTATCTTAAGTTGAAAATGCGTGTTTTTAATTTTCAATTGATTGTCCAATAATAGATTGTGAGGCTACTCTTTCCAGTATTTGCAGGCCATGCGAGAGCCCTACCTAATAAATTGCAACGCGAGAACCGTGAAGGATGCCTTGCCTAAACTTAACTCAGTTATATACGCGTGAAAAATAGACTGCAGATTTACTAACAGTTGGTGCTCCTGGGTGGAAAAGGAAGCTCTCTAATATATCCTGGTTTGTTCCATGCTGAAACCACGAGTTTCAGGCTGAAATTATTCCTTTTCTTACAGTAACCGAAACTTTCTTAATTTAACAGGAATTGTCCCAAAACCCTGTAATTCACTCATTGAAAAAGCCGCAGCAATATAAAATAACCGCAGACTGCATAAATTTGTTTGTTAAAATACCAAAAATATTTTATAATAAAATGCATAAATCCTGAATGTCAACTCAGGAATTCAATAGTAGATGGATGAAAACTGTAAAAAAAGAGTCGACCTGGCTAAAGATCGTGAATAAAAAACATAAGGTATTTACCAGAAGGACAATAGCCTGTGGTCAGTAGCAAATTTTGGTTTGTAGAAGCAAAACTTCTAGTTTCCGGCCATCTCCGGTGATTGACCCTTAAGGGTAATTGGAGAGTAAAAACTCTGTGTGCAACGTGTCCGCCCCACCAAGTTGCAGAGAATCGAATTAGACAGGTTCAAAAATATTACGCAGACGTAATCGGAGTCATACCCGTATAAAGCCGACCTGATCAGGAATTCCATTAAAAAATTCGAAAATCTCTGCCTGATTGGATTAGTTCGGAAAAGTAAGTATTACGAGTACGTAATATGGAATTTTGAAAAATGTTCGGGAAAAAAGTACGTTACCGTACAGATTTTTATTTCACTCAAATTCCTATAAAAATCCAACCCCAAAGGTGATACGATGCTAAAAAGACAGCCAGGAACTCTATTCCTGGTAATATGCCTTATTTTAATAGCGGTGCCGGCTACGTCAGGCGCTCCGAGTACACCAGTTAAGTATGTTGCCGAAAATGGGAGTGGGGACTATAAAGGCCAAGAGTCAGTTCCGGATATAAACGGAGATCCTAAGTATGTTGACAGGTCCTATGAAGAGGAAAATACAACAATAACTGAAGACAAGATAGCAGTTAATGACCCTGTCCTAACGGATTCTAATGAGCAGAAGATCGAAGATACAGCCTTGGGCAACCGGATAAGCCCTGAGGAAGATTCTCTTAATGACGCTACTATAACAGAAGAGACTGGGCCCGAACAGGAATTTGAAATCGAAGAAGTAGCAGGTTACATTATAGACAATCGGCTTAGAGAAGCTTCTCCTAATACGGTATACAAAGAAAAGTCCTATCTTGACGTTGGAGGCAGACCTGGAATAGGAAGGTACAGGGAACTGCTCCTATTTGACCTGAGTGAATACAGCGATGCTGAAAACATTAGCCGTGCAACCCTTTTCCTTCACTGGTTCTATCCGGATGGAAAGGAGAGGCCAAAAGACACAATTATAGAGGTGTACAGACCTGCGGATGCCTGGAATCCTGAGAATGTAACCTGGAACAGCAGGGATAGCGACGTTTTGTGGACCCAGCCCGGAGGAGACTGGTTCGATAGGAACAGGGTCCCTCAGGGAGATACACCGTACGCTACGATAACCCTGAAAGCCGATGACCTGCCAGATAACAGGTATTACGAGCTGGACGTAACCGAACTTGTGAAGGAGTATGTCAGCGGCAGGTACGGAAATACAGGCTTCATGATCAGGACACGCTTCGAGAGCGCAGATTACGTGGCATTCCATAGCAGTGAAACTGAGAAAGAGGAACGACACCCAAAACTGAATATAGAATACGCCTGAAGGACTTTAATTTCAGAAGGAGAATTCTGGCAGGTAGAAAGTATAAAAAACTCTAAAGAGAGTTTATACTCATACCTCTGATTTTCCCGGTGCATCTTAATACCAGGAAATGAGACCTGAACCAACTTTTTCTGATACATTTAACCAGAAACTGGCTTTGTAGAAAACCTATCTAAAACCTATCTAAATCAGTCTCAAGAGACTAAAATTAATTAAACAAGATATATCCGGCTATTCAGTTCAAGTTCGTTGATATTCGTTATTTTAGAGTATTTCTACTGAACCCAGAAATTATGAATTTGTGTAACTTTTGATTTCTCAGATTCTCTGGAGACCTATATAAAGTACGGCTATTTCCTATAATTTTCCTCTTCGAGTTTAGGAGCTCAGTATTTTATTCCGGTTTTAACAGAAGATCCCGTACCTACATTCAAAACTTTTTATACGTTTGGAAGATCAATTAAAGAAACTTTAATCACATAAACTTTTTGTACGCTGCCGCAATCAAAGAATATTGTCTTTATGTTTTACAGAGGTATTAAGAAAAAAGAGATGATGAAAATTTATTCAGTTAAGAGTAAAATCAATGAAGAGCAAAATCAATGAAGTTAAAAAGGAATGCTAATCTGTCCCAAAATTTAACGGATAATATTCCCTGCAGATAGCTTTTTTTCACGTCTGAATATTTACAATTAAGAAAGTACAGGGATGAAAAATGAACGGAAAAGATCTGAGACATAGATGGCAAAACAGAAAGAAACTCGGAGTCTACCTTACGATTTTGATTTTTTTGATTGTAATGGTAGCAACCATCCTTTCCATCACATTGCCCAGTACAACTGTTTATGTTACTGCCGATAGGGGAGGGGATTTCAATTGCGATGGAAGTGACGACCAGGTAGAGATAAACAAAGCTCTTGAATATGCTGCAGAAAACCCTCAGTTCACAACCGTTCATCTGAAGGGCCCCTATACATACGTCATCTCAGACAGCATTTTAATTGGAAGCAACACTGTTCTGCAAGGAGACTCTACGGCCGTAATTAAACTTAAAGATAAAGCGGACTGGCCAAGGGATAAACCTCTGATTACGCAGGTGGACAGTACCGGAATCCATAATGTCACTATAAAAGGGTTTGAAATTGACGGAAATCATAACAACAACGAAGAAAAAAAGAGAGGAGAAGGATATTACAACCAAATCCATTTCTTTAATTCCAGCAACATTCAGGTTTATTCTATGCACATGCATAACGGGCATGGGGATGGACTGAAAGTAGAGAGGAGCTCAAATATTCAGTTTTACAATAACCGGGTATATAAACTGGGACATGATGGGCTTTATGCCATTGATTGCCAGAACGTAAGAGCCTGGAATAACACGATAACCTGCAGAACCAATAGCGCTCTTAGAATCTGGAACTCAAACCATGTAAAGTTCCATGACAATGTAATCAATTCTTTCTATCACTGGAGTGCAGGCGGGCCGGGAATTCAGATCCAGAAAACTACAGGCGTGATGAACGACATAGAGGTGTATAATAACACCATCCATAATACTTATGGACCCGGGATCTGGCTGTTGGGCTATGGTAGTTCTTACTCCAGCAATGACGCAGAAAACGTGTATATTCATCACAATATTTTCTACAGCACCGGCACGAACCCAGGCATAGATTGGGTAGGCGGTATAGTAACCAGTGGGTTTTACAATACTCTCATCGAGAATAATGTATTTGATGGCGTGTATCACGCTGCTATTACGCACATGTATCCTACAGGCTATTCTACAGATCTTTCACCAAAAGACACAGGATATACCACAATTGTCCGTAATAACATTATTGTAAATACCCAGCCACGTACAAAGGACCCTAGCGGTACAGGGTATGGAATTGTCAATTACCTACCCGCAACACATACTTTTGTGCTGGAAAATAACTGCCTTTACAATAATAAAGCAGGGGACTATAGGAATGCCAAATCAACAAGCGACATTCATGCAAATCCTCACTTTGCAAAACCCAAGGAGCACGATTATCACCTTAAATCGACAGGTGGGAGATGGAATGGAAAAACCTGGGTAAGGGATATTGTAAGCTCTCCCTGCATTGATGCAGGTTATCCGGATTCTGACTATTCAAAAGAGCCCGGAGATAATGGAGGCAGGATTAATATAGGCAGGTATGGAAACACCGAATGGGCTTCCATGTCGGGCGATATGCCAGGATATATTGTATGGTGGAACCAGATATTTTCACCACAATGGAAAATTTTCAGGTTTCTGCTGAGGATATTTTTCTTATTCTGTTTTAATACAATATATTAAAACTTCCTCAACTTATTTTTTACAAAAGACCATTATTAGAAAAAGATAAGAGCGGATGATTTAATGTTTACCCGATAAACGGCTGCTTGTCAGACTCAAAGACTGTTTTTTACAATTTGTGTAGCTGTAACTATAATGTCATCTGTTCCTTTTGTATTTATTTTTTTAGCAGGAATACCTGCAATCGAAATACCTCTTTCATAAAAGGATTTGTTTACAACTGAGTTCGCCCCAATTGCAATGTTATCAGCAATTACGATATCTCCAAAGATTTTGGCACCAGGCCCAATATATACATTATTTCCAATTTGCGGTGCCGAAACATCATCTCTGTTAGATCCTATATTCGTACAGGCATGTATTCTGCAGTTTTCTCCAACTCTGACATTTTTGTTTATGACAATAGTTCCTCTATGAGCAATACATAATCCTGGGCCAAAGACGTTTATTGGAATACTGAACCCTAGATGGACACTCATCTCGTGGTATCTAAATAGTAAATATTTGAGGTATAATTTAGAGATTAGAGATCCCTTACAGTTGTTATAGTACTCAACTTTTCTCAGTAATCTCTGAAATTTCCATATATCATCACCAACTAATCTAGGGCTTTCATAATTTTTCCCTAAAGCAAATTTGTCTGCTTTGACGTAAAACTCGTAATCCGCTTTTGATCTGATAATAAGTATACCCCTTTACCCACTATTTAAAATTTCATAGACTATTCAGATCATAAAATCCGGTACGTTTACGCTCCCAAACTCCGGAGACGCAGTCAACCGTTAACTAATCTCCAGGTTTAACACCTGAAAACCCCTGTATTTCAGGAGTTTAAAACAAATGAACTTTATATACTTCATTACAATTACAATAGGGACTTATATAAAGCATGAAGAAAAAATGTTCCTTACAAATGATACTGATTAATCATCATTTCTTACTTCGTGCCTAGAGATGAAAATTCTGCAGGTAAAATTTTTAAGCTTAAAGATTTAAAAACGGGATAAGGCTAAATACCCTGTCAGGTACTGATTTTGCGACAGTCGAGAGCCCAAAGTTGAGAAATTATTTAGGTGTTCTGTGGTGTTCTCTCTTAAATGGATAACTTTTTTTAATCTCAAAGATTTATAGTCTAATGTATTGGGGATATAAAATGAACGGGAAATGGCAAATATACAAGTGGGGAAACAGAAAAAAGATATTATTCTTTAGCATAATTTTTATTTATATAATCGCAAGTGTAACCCTTATCCTGTCAACCCCATCTGGTACAACAGTGTATGTAGCTACCAATGGAAGTGGAGACTTTAACTGTGATGGGAGTGAAGACCAGGTAGAGATAAACAAAGCTCTTGCATACGTTGCGGAAAACCCAAAATTCACAACCGTTCATCTTGAGGGGCCCAATACATACGTTATTTCGGACAACATTTTAATTGGGAGCGATACAGTTCTGGAGGGGGACCCTACAGCTATAATTAAACTTGAAGATAAAGCAGGTTGGCCGGAAGAAAAGCCTTTAATTACGCAAATGGACAGCACCGGGAATCAGAATATAGTTATAAGAGGACTTGAGATTAACGGAAATCACGACAAAAACGATGAAAAAAGTAGGGGAAAGGGGTATTATAACCTGATTTATTTCCTTAACTGCCAGAATATAGAAGTCCATGACATGTATATGCACAACAGCCACGGGGATGGGCTTAAGGTCGTAAAATGTTCAGGTGTTCGGTTTTATGATAACCGGGTGTATAAGTTAGGGCACGACGTCCTCTACGCTATTTACTCTTCGAACATCGACGCCTGGAATAACGAAATAACGTGCAGAACAAATAGCGGCTTAAGAATTTACAATACAAATCACGTAAAATTCTATAACAATATTATCAATTCTGAAGGCGAAGGAGGAGCAGGGATTGAAATCCAGAAAATCGGCCCTTCAACCGTGATGAATGATATTGAAATCTATAATAACCTGTTATATGAGACGAACACAGCAGGTATCTGGATTACAGGTTACGGGTCCGGATACTCCAAAGATTCTGCAAAAGATATCCATATATATCATAATAAATTCTACAAAACCGGTATTAACCCGAGCGCGGATTGGGCAGGGGGCATAGTGCTCAACGGTTTCCACAATACCCTGATAGAAAATAATAAATTCGACGGATGCTATGGTGCTGCTATTGCCCACAAACAGGTTACTGACGAATTTTTGGCTCCAGGCTCAGGATATACGACTATTGTGAAAAATAATATAATAATTAATACGCAGTCCAGTTCTGCAGCCGGAGAAGGATATGCGATATATAACAAGCTGAAAAACACCCATTCCTTTATCCTGGAAAACAATTGCCTTTTCGGCAATGTCGGCGAGAATTATCTGGGTGCAAATTCTACCTCAGACGTGGAAGCCGACTCTGAAATTGCATCGAAGTTAAGCAAAAACCAGACTCTGGGAGAGGATTTTCCCTGGAGCGAAGCCATGTCTGCTGGGCCGCAGACACCTTATGAGATCGATGAAAACGGGGTACAAACAGGACAGGAAGAAGATTTTGTATCAAACCTCAAAAAGATCTTTTCGGAATTTCTAAGATCTTTGAGAAGGTTATTTTTAAGCCTTACAATGCAATCCAATGAAGCGGAAAATTTTAAAATCTCTTTACCTTTCATTGTTTCTGACAACAGGCTAAGACAGGAGGCTCCCAATATAACTCTAAGTGAAAGTGAGTATATCGACGTTGGAAAAAAGTCCGATGGAGGTATTTACAGGGATGTGATTATCTTTGAACTTAGCTCATTCAATCAGACTGATCGGATCGAGGATGCAACCCTGTCTTTGTTCTGGTATTACCCTGAAAATCAAACGCGCTCGAAGGATACAGTACTGGAAGTATATAGACCTGTTAAATGGTGCGAGGAACATGTTACATGGCAACAAAGGGAATCCAACGTTCCCTGGAAAAACTCCGGAGGGGACTGGTATGACAGGAACGGTATCTTCCAGGGAAACACTCCGTATGCCACAATAAGCATCAGTGGAGACGAGACTCCAGACAACCACTACTATGAACTGGATGTAACAGAACTTGTACAGGAATATGTAAGCGAGAAGTACGAAAATACAGGTTTTCTCATAAAGGCCCGGGAGGAAGATGGAAACTATATTGCTTTCTACAGCTCCAACTGGCAAAACGAAAACCAGAGGCCAAAACTTACCATAAAGTATACCTGATGCAGATAAAACTAGTCTGGAAGTACAATTTGACTGCAAGGAAAAGAGCAATTTAGATATAAGCGAAGAGCTTTCTAATCTTCGATGTTACTCTTTGGACATCTGGGGATCACGCTGGGGGTACTTTTAGGACTTGGAACTTTTATACCTCGACTGAGAGTTATAATAGATCCGAGATATCTTGCCGTTGGAGCCCTGCTACCTGACTTAATAGACAAGCCTGTGGGAAAAGTTATCTTTGCTTCTGTCCTTGCAAACGGACGCATTATAGGCCATACGATATTACTTTCTCTTTTTCTTGCCCTGATAGGAATATACATGTATAAAAAGAATAAAGACTACAGAGGCTTTGCTCTTGCTTCAGGTTCCTTTCTTCATCTTCTGGAGGATCAAATGTGGGCGCAGCCTTTTACTTTCTTCTGGCCTCTCTTAGGATTAGGTTTTCCCAGGGATTCCATTGACCATACTGGATTAGAATATTTATTAAGATTATTCGAGAAGTCCTTTGAACCTGAGTTCTCACAAACTTTCATCACTGAGATCCTGGGTATTGGGGTAGTGGTTATTTTTACCGCAGACTGGTTGAAAAAACGATTGAGCAAAATGGACTCCATGAAATAAGAAGTCAATAAAAGAAAAACGCAGAATAAGAGAGAACAAAAGGAAGAAAGAGATAAAATAAAACAAAAATTTGGAAGATTAATCTTCCAAGCCTTAGCGAGCAAGTCCTACCTTTTCATTCCTTTTCTTTTCAACCTGCATATCGAAGAGCATCCCGAAAAGAAGCATCTGAAGCCCCGTGCCCAGTACGAGGAAGCCAAGCAGAGGATAGTAGGAAGGAAGAGGATTATGCAGCAATATCTGCAAAAAGCCCCATAATCCTAAAAGTACGCCCACAGGCAAGGCAAACATTCCAAGGAAGTAGAATAACACGAGTGGATGGAAGTCGAGCACCGTATACTTGACCCTTAGCCTCCACAGAAAGCCTCTGAAGATCATTGGAGCTACTTTGCGGATAAACTTGCCGTATCGAATCTTCGATTTTTCATTACCGTAGCGAGCGGGCATTACTATATCCATCACTCTCATTCCAAATGCATTAAGCTTGATCAACAGATCGTTACAATAACCATAATAAGGATAGACTGAATCCAGATCAATAACCTCCAGGGCCTGTCTGGAGATTGCTGTATATCCGTTCTGAGGGTCCATAACCTGCCAGTAACCACTGCCTATTTTTGTGATAAAGCTGAGGAGAAGATTTCCAAAAGATCTCCATTTGCTCATTCCAGTCATAAAATCGTCAGTGAGTAATCTGTTACCTTTTGTGTAATCAGCTCTTCCTTCTATAATAGGGAAAATCAACCTCGGAAGCTGGGCAGGATCCATTTGATTATCTCCGGCCATAACCGCAACGACGTCCATCTCGTCTTTCAGGGCAAGTTTATACCCATCAATTATTCCTGCGCCTACTCCTTTGTTTACTTCATGGCGCAAATATACAATCCGTGAATCCCCAAACTTTTTTACAATCTCACCTGTGCGGTCTGTACTACCGTCGTCTATTACGTAAATCCTGTCCACGTATTCAGGGATCCCACTTAAAGTTTCGCCTATAAGTAATTCCTCATTATAAGCGGGCACAACAACTCCTATACGGGTGCTCTCGAGTTTCCTGAATACTGGATCCACATCAAAACTGAGGTAGTTAACCTTGAGTCCTTCGGTTTTTGCCGCAAAAAGCATGGACTTTAAAGATAGGTGCTCTCTACCTGAACTGATCTTCTGCAATGAGTCTGCGGTTATTGCAAGAAAACCTATTTTTTCCTTAAAGGTACTTTTTCCATTGAAAAGCATTATTGTTTCCTGCTCACAGGAGATACGGCAGGGCCACGACCCCACAGATAAGTCAAACCCCCGCCTTAATGGTTCAAGGACATGGGAGAGCAAATCTATATCCTGCATGCACTCTGGATAGATCAGAACTACAAGCTCCGAATCAAGAGAGGCCTTATAAAGTACATTAAGTAATGATTCTTCTCCACCTGAAACAGGAACAACTCGCGCTCCCCCCAGTGCAGCTACTTCCATGGTTCGATCGGTAGAGCCTTCATCAAGAACAAGCACACGGTCAGCGTAACTTGCCGCAATCAAAACTTTGCTTCCAATGGATGTTTCCTCATTCTGAGCTGGAATTAAGACAGTAAATTCATGCCTGAGCAACTTATCGGTAAGCTGGGTTGGCGAAGATACCATGCTAATAGGATCAGAGATTAGAGAATTAAGACCAAGTGTAAGGGCTGAAAACAAACCCAATCCACCCCCTTATACATATGCATGTACTATAACCCCCTTTATGTGTATAAGTGCAAAATTATTAAAGGCTATCATACTAAAAATTATTGGACTAAGATATATATAAAGTTAACACCTGATCTAGATAGTTCAATAAAAATATTAATAAGGAAAAAATATCCTTACAAGAAATCACTCAAATAAAATAAAAAAACTTAACTAACTTATTAGTTTCTCCTTGCCTTTAACGTGAAGAGCCAGATCTAATTTCTTCGAAATTAAAGTTCAGAATAACCTGGTAGTATTTTAGCTATTCAGGCAACTTATTTAATCATAATCATCCAGGCTAATTGTAGTAAAAAAATCTTCTTCTATGTAAATGCAGTACATGAGCTATAACTCCTGTTCCAGAGTAAGCCTGAACTTAACGAGCGGATTTCCAGAGGACAGCTGCAATAGATGCCAGTGGTGCCTGAGGATAGATATGCAAGAAAAATTAAGCCACAGGAGAACTCAGGTAGCAAAAACGTGCATGTGGAAATACTTTTTTCCTGAGATAAATCATGGAGGATGGAAACAGGCGCGTTACAGACTTGAATAG
>CAYSZA010000026.1:0-18421 GCA_964435275.1 uncultured Methanosarcinales archaeon
TTGAAAAAATATATAACACTTGTGAAAGAATTAATATCTGATGCCAGCCGAAACACCAAATCCAGAGATAAACGTTTCAGATCTTCTTCTGTATATGAATTGCCCAAGAAAGGTGTACTTTGTCAATCGGGGATTTGAGCTATTCCCAGAAACCAATGAGCTGAGGCTCGAAAGAATGATCCTCAAAGAACTTTCCCTGACTTACCCCGACATTTTAAGAAAGTGTTCGTTAAACGCCGATAGCCTCCGTAAAGAACTTGAAACTTCGCTGGCGCAGACATGTACAGACCTGCCGCTTCTGTTTCCGAGAGAACTTGCAGACGTTACGAAAGAAATTCGTGAGGATGGAGAAGCGCGGGCAAGAGCTAAAATTCCTGAAATTGCAGCCAACCTTCTGGGGGCACTTGAAGAATACGGAAAAGAGCCCATGCTTGCGGCACTCACGCCTGTAAAGACCGAGCCATTTCTGTCCTCAGAAAGACTTAACCTTAAAGGCGTTCCCTCCAAACTTGTCTGTTTTGAAGGCGCGCAGGTTCCGTCAATTTTAAAGCCCGGGAACTGCCCTGAACAGGGAGTGTGGTCTTCTGACCGGATACATGCTGCAGCTCTTGTCCTGCTTCTCGAAGCCGAAAGTGGAAAGGAAGTCCCCTTTGCTTTTGTGGAATATGTAAGTTTTGGCTTGCTCCGAAGGGTAATCGTCCGAAGCTCGGACAGGCGAGAAGTTCTCAAAATCTGCAGGGAAGTAGAGAAAATCAAAACCGGATTTATGCCCGACAGAAAAGAAGAAAAATTCTGTAAAGAATGTAATTTTTCAGAACACTGTACTTCAGATTCGTCTCTTATGTCCAAGTTTTTCTGAGTTAGAAGTAATTAGAATGAAACGCAGCTAACCAGGAAATAGGCCAAACATTCTTAAAAAGTATCACTTTAAACATGGGAATCCAGTGTTCTATTAAAAACTTAAAAACAAACGGTCGAATTTACCTAACCGTTGTTTCAAGATTTATTATATTAATTGTCTGCATATAAGAGAGATTAAATAAAGAATTCTAGGTTTGTCTGTTTTCCAAGTTTGATTCAATAGCTTTCATCCTCTCATTTGAGACAAGAATTTCAGGATTTGTTATTCAACTTATTTTGGTTTTTAAGATTTAAAAAACCCTGATTCTTTGACGAATCACTCGGATTCTATGTATATCTTTCCAAATATAACACAAAAGTTAATAACTTTTTGATTACATACTTCATTAATATTCTTAATAAGAGTTTAATGAAAAATAGCGAAAGGATAGCGAAAATGGAAAAATCAATTTTTAACAAGCTTTGAATTAAACGAGGTAAAACAAAGAGAATTGGTAAACTAAAAAGAGGAGTCGGAATCGAAGAATAATAACAGGTTTAGACGAAAAGGAGATTTAGAATATGAGATATATTCACGCTAATATATCTAACAAATTACTGTTAGGTTTGATAGTGTTTTTTGTTTTAGTGATGAGCGCTTCGGTCACACACGCTGAACCGTATACATTTGTTACAAAATGGGGTTTTTCTGGAAGTGAAGATGGACAATTTTATAGCCCGTCAGGCGTTGCAATCGACTCATCGGGCAATGTTTACGTTGCTGATCAGTACAATAACCGCATTCAGAAGTTTGACAGCAATGGAACATTCATAACAAAATGGGGGTCTTCTGGCAGTGAAGATGGACAGTTTAGTTCTCCAGATGGTGTTGCAGTCGATTCTTCAGGCAACGTTTATGTTGCTGATCGGTACAACCACCGCATTCAGAAGTTTGACAGCAGTGGAGCATTCATAACAAAATGTGAGTCTTCTGGCAGTGAACATGGACAATTTAGTTGTCCAGATGGTGTTGCAGTCGATTCCTCAGGCAATGTTTATGTCGCTGATACAAACAATAATCGCATTCAGAAGTTTGACAGCAACGGAACATTTATAACAAAATGGGGGTCTTCTGGCAATGAACATGGACAGTTTTCTTTCCCATATGGTATTGCTGTAGATTCTTCGGGTAATGTTTATGTTGCCGATAGCAATAACGATCGCATTCAGAAGTTTGACAGCAATGGCAACTTTATTACCATATTGGGTTATGATAGCAGCGATGATGGACAATTTGATAATCCACGCGATGTAGCTGTAGATTCCTCAGGCAGTTTTTATGTTGCTGACACTGGGAATAATCGCATTCAGAAGTTTGACAGCAACGGAACATTTATAACAAAATGGGGGTCTTCTGGCAATGAACATGGACAGTTTTCTTTCCCATATGGTATTGCTGTAGATTCTTCGGGTAATGTTTATGTTGCCGATAGCAATAACGATCGCATTCAGAAGTTTGACAGCAATGGCAACTTTATTACCATATTGGGTTATGATAGCAGCGATGATGGACATTTTTATTATCCAGACGGTGTTGCTGTAGATTCCTCAGGCAATTTTTATGTTGCTGACACTGGGAATAATCGCATTCAGAAGTTTGACAGCAATGGAACATTCATAACAAAATGGGGGTCTTCTGGCAGTCAAGACGGACAGTTTTCTTACCCCTATAGTGTTGCAGTCGACTCTTCAGACAATGTGTATGTTGCTGACATACACAATAACCGCGTTCAGAAATTTGACAGCAACGGAACATTCATAACAAAATGGGGGTCTTCTGGCAGTCAAGACGGACAGTTTTCTTACCCCTATAGTGTTGCAGTCGACTCTTCAGACAATGTGTATGTTGCTGACATACACAATAACCGCGTTCAGAAGTTTGATAGCAACGGAACATTCATAACAAAACGGGGTTTTTCTAGCAGTGATGATGGACAGTTTTCTTACCCCTATAGTGTTGCTGTAGATTCCTCAGGCAATTTTTATGTTACTGACATTTGGAATAATCGCATTCAGAAGTTTGACAGCAATGGAACATTCATAACAAAATGGGGGTCTTCTGGCAGTCAAGACGGACAGTTTTCTTACCCCTATAGTGTTGCAGTCGACTCTTTAGACAATGTTTATGTTGCTGATACGTACAATCAACGCATTCAGAAGTTTGACAGCAGTGGAGCATTCATAACAAAATGGGGGTCAGAGGGCAGTCAAGATGGACAGTTTTCTTACCCACAAGGTGTTGCAGCAGATTCTTCGGGCAATGTTTATGTTGCTGATCAGTACAATAACCGCATTCAGAAGTTTGACAGCAATGGAACATTCATAACAAAATGGGGGTCTTCTGGCAGTCAAGATGGACAGTTTTCTTTCCCATATGGTATTGCTGTAGATTCTTCAGACAGTGTTTATGTTTCTGATCAGTACAATCACCGCATTCAGAAGTTTAACAGCAGTGGAGCATTCATAACAAAATGGGGTTCTGAGGGCAGAGAAGACGGACAATTTTACAGTCCATCTGATGTCGCAATAGATTCGTCGGGCAATGTTTATGTTGCTGATTCGTCCAATAACTGCATTCAGAAGTTTGACAGCAACGGAACATTTATAGCAAAATGGGGGTCTTCTGGCAATGAACATGGACAGTTTTCTTTCCCACATGGTATTGCTGTAGATTCTTCAGGTAATGTTTACGTTGCCGATGGGAATAATAACCGCATTCAGAAGTTTGACGGCGATGGCAACTTTATTACCATATTGGGTTATGATAGCAGCGATGATGGGCAATTTTATTATCCAGAAGGTGTTGCTGTAGATTCCTCAGGCAATTTTTATGTTGTTGACACTGGGAATTCTCGCATTCAGAAGTTTGACAGCAACGGAACATTCATAACAAAATGGGGTTCTGAGGGCAGAGAAGACGGACAATTTTACAGTCCATCTGATGTTGCAGTCGATTCTTCAGGCAATGTTTATGTTGCTGATACAAACAATAATCGCATTCAGAAGTTTGACAGCGACGGAGCATTCATATCAAAATGGGGATTTTATGGCAGTCAAGATGGACAATTTGATATGCCACGCGGTGTAGCTGTAGATTCTTCGGGCAATGTTTACGTTGCTGATTCGTCCAATCTCCGCATTCAGAAGTTTGCCTCAATACCATTAACCCCTATTGTAAATTTCAGTAGCAATGTCAGTGAGGGTTATGCTCCACTTACCGTCCAGTTTAATGATCTGTCAGAAAATGCAACTGGAGTAAGCTGGGACTTTAACGGTGATGGAATAGCTGACTCTGAAGACAGAAATCCAGTCTATGAGTTCACTATTCCCGGAAACTATACAGTTAATCTGACAGCGATCAATGAAAACGGTACAGATTCAAAGTTAACTACAATAAATGTTTCTGAGAAACCAGAAGCAGTACTTCCTATGGCAAACTTCAGTGCCAATGTAAACACGGGTAATGCACCTTTATCGGTTCAATTTACAGATCTCTCTGAAAATGCAGAAGAGTGGAACTGGAACTTTGGAGACGGAGCTACTTCAGATCAACAGAATCCAACGCATACTTACTCTGCTGCAGGAAATTATACGATTACCTTGACGGTAAGCAATTCGGCTGGCAGTGATACAGTAACAAAACAAGACTATATAATTGCTTCAATAGAGCCACCAGATGCTATAATTTGGGGTGTTGCTCCCCTCTCTTTGCAATTTACAGATCAATCTGTAAATGCAACATCCTGGTACTGGACTTTTGGAGACGGAACTAATTCAACAGAGCAGAACCCAACACATACTTACACTAAGGCAGGACAATATGGGGTTAGCGTGAAAGTAACTAATTCGGCTGGTGCTAATACAGCAAAATATACAGGTTATATAAATGTTGTAAACTCTTTAGAACCTCCAATTGCTGCATTTTCAGCATCCCCTACATATGGAAAAATGCCCTTGAGTGTAAGTTTTATCGACGACAGTACAGGATCGCCTACCTCATGGAAATGGTCTTTTGGAGACGGAACTAATTCAACAGAGCAGAATCCAACACATACTTACACTGAAGCAGGACAATATGCAGTTACCCTGACAGCAAGCAATGTTGCTGGCAGTAATGCGATAACAAAACTAAACTACATAAGTGTTGGAAATTCTGTGGAAGCCCCTGTTACTGCCTTTTCAGTATCAGTAATACAATAAAAGCTTGCAAAATAACATTTAGTAACAAAAAACTGCTTCTTAAATTGGAAAAAATTATAAAGATTATCAGGTGAAAAGAACTCCTTTAAGGGGTTCTTTTTCATTTATAATTGACTCCTTTTTCTTGTAAAAATAAAAAATGGAAAAAATAAAATGCAATTTCTAAGAGCAGTATGTTTAGGATTAGTGTCTTTTGTAAAATTCTCCTAAATTGAAAATGAGAAAATAGGATGAAAATTGCAGATTGAAAAGTACAGAAGTAAAAAGAGGAATATGTCTCTTAATAAATTATAAATTTTGGCAATTTAAGTTCTCATTACAAATTTCCATATCTTTATTCTAGAGGTTACTTGAGGTATTTACCTTGAAACCTTCTTTTGATCCTATTAGACGGTTATAAGGCGAGCTGAAATAAGCCCTATAAAGTAACCCGATACTTCCTAAAACAATGGCAGGCTAAGTAAAGCTGATCTCCCGAAAATCAGGGAGAAAATCTCCAGTCTTTTGGCATCGGAAGTCCCATAAAAGTAGCAATTGTTGTGAAAAATCTGAAAACAATACCCATTGTCCCTTGAAGAATCAAAAACATTTTTTCGAACCCGGCAGTGTCGATCCCTTTTATAGTTACCGTTGAATTTCCCCAAGATCTTATGTTTCTCGTTTTAGTGTGTATAATTTAACTATTGCTCTTGAAACCTGTTGGAAGATAAAATGCTTTAAAGAGATTTTTACTTAGCTTTTTCGAAAAAATTTACCTTACGTTTTTGATCAAACTTTTTCAAAAAAAGTTTGAGACAAAGCCTTTTAAAGGGGAACATATCTCAATCTGCATGACATGTCCAGACCAGCATATCTTGGCAAAATGCTTCTGCACTGGTGCGAGGCCTGTAATGTGCCTGTACTTGGAAAAAAGTGCGGATGCGGAAAAAGTACAAAAAGAGTTGAGGTTACCCCTCCAGGGGATATCCGTCCGGCTTTTGATTATGACATAAAACGCATAAATTCCGTTTCTGAAAAACAATTCAATGCGCCCCTTATACCTGACGGGCACCTGGTAGTGCTGAATAAAGCTCCGTATGAAGACCGTATGGACGAGATTATAGTTGACGGGGAAGTGCTTGCGTCCCTCAGATTTGAAATCGAGAGCTGTGAATGGGTCCTGCTTCCAAGGCTCGAAGGGGCAAGAAGGCTTTTCGAGGGCAGAGACAGGAAAACCCTGAAAAAATGGGTTATTATCGAGCAGGCAGTTGTACCTTTTATCCTGAAAAAGGGGGCAAGTGTACTTGCACCTGGGGTTCTTGATGCCGATCCCGAAATCAAAAGAGAGGAGGAGGTAGTTGTGCTGAATCCTGCAGGAGAAGTAATCTGCTGCGGACGTGCCCGAATGACGGGAAAGGAAATGTGTGAGGAGAAACGCGGGAATGCCGTAAAGCCACGCTGGAGCGGAGAACCAGAGCCTCAAAAAACAAATTCAGCAGGACAGAGCTGGGAAGACGCAGTGAAAGCCAACGAAAAAATTCTGAATGGCATGATAGAACAATCCCGCACCTTCATCAAAAACGTAGCATTGAGCATGAATATGAAAGTAAGTGTATCCTATTCCGGGGGGAAGGACAGCCTTGCCGTGCTCCAGCTAGTTGATGAAAGTCTTGACGATTACGAGATCATGTTTGCGGACACAGGGCTTGAGTTTCCGGAAACCCTTGAGAACGTCAAACAGGTTGCTGAGCACTATGGGAAAAAGCTCAGGACTGCGAGCGCAGGAGACTCTTTCTGGGATTCGATAAGCGTTTTTGGTCCTCCTACTATGGACACCCGCTGGTGCTGTAAGATTTGCAAACTTGGGCCAATTACCCGGTTAATTGATGACAATTACGAAGGCGGATGCCTGAGTTTCATAGGGCAGCGCCAGTACGAATCCCATGCCCGCTCCATCAGCAAGAAAGTCTGGAAAAACCCCTGGGTTGGAAATCAGGTAGGAGCCTCCCCTATACAGGAATGGACAGCCCTTCATATCTGGCTCTATCTTTTCAGGACAAAAGCTCCCTACAATCCGGCTTACGAGAAAGGGTATGACAGGATGGGATGCTGGCTTTGCCCGTCTTCCTCTCTTGCCGACTTTTTCCAGCTCGAAGAAAGCCACCCTGACCTTGCAAAAAAGCTCAATTCTCATCTCCTTACCTATGCCGAGAAAATGGGGCTCTCTCATGAATGGGTAAAATACGGCTTGTGGCGTTACAAGCGTTATCCTCGGGTTCTTCAGGAACTTGCTGAGAAAAAGGGGATTTCCCTTCTTCCATCCCAGGAAGCCCCAAAAGAGCTCCATTTTGAAGTTACAACAGGATACAGGCCCTGTAAGGCAGGAGGAATGTCTGCGGACGGAAGTTTCGGGCAGGCAATCGACATAGAGACTCTGGAAGAAAGCGGAATGCTCTCCCCGATCGGAAAGGCTTCTTTTATAGAAGGCGCAGCATCGGTCGCTTTCGGAGAATCCAGGGCACAGGTTTTTGCCTCAGGGAATGTTAACGGAAGAAGCGATAACGAAAAAGCTCTAAAAAAACTTATGAGAATTGTTGAGTTTTCAATAAGAAGAGCTCTGCTCTGCCAGGGGTGCGGAGTCTGCATAGGCCACTGCGAGCAAAATTCGATTGAGATGAAAGAAAAAAAGATCAGGATTAAAGAAAACTGTGTTCACTGCGGGGCATGTATTGAAGTCTGCCCACTTGTTAAATTTATTTAATCTTTTCAATTGCCGCGAACCAGAGAAGGAATACTTTGCAGAAAGAAGAGATTAAGGAAGGGAGTAGATATAAGGGTAGAAAGCCTGGAAAAACTTGGAAAAGCCTGAAAATAAAGTGAGCCTCCGGAAGGGCACATGGGTCTGGCTTTGCCGGAGAAAGCATCCCTCCCGGGATCGGGACAAGGAGTTTTTACTCAGCATCAATAATAATTTCAAAACAACTTGCTATTTGCTTACCCCTGCGGTATGTACCCGTAAGTTTTTGACTGCCCTGGCACGTTACCTGAATATCCCAAACATGATACCCTCCACTGCCAGTTTTCTCCTCATCTTCAGGGACAAACCTGTCCCTCATTACCTGCAGTCCACTACTGGTCGCAATATCCCAGCTAAACCCGCTGACCGGATTTTCCGGAAACTGGATGGTAAACGGTTTTTTAATCATATAATCCTCTCCTAACCGTCACTGTCTGCAGCCGTCCTTTCCTATCCCGATTTACACATTCGGACAAAATTTAAATCAAAAATAGCCACAGTAGAAAATAGGGAGTAGAAATTCAGGTCATGGATGCAATTTAGAGATATAGCTCATAATACTATTACATTTCTTGTTTGATAAATTTTATGAAAACGGAGCTTTTTAAGGTTGACAAAAAAGAAGAAATGCATTATTAGATTTCTCGAGTTAAAGCCGAGGATGTATAAATAGACAGTTTGAAAATAAAATTACTTATCGAGATCAATGCCGTTCTGTGCCTCAGAACAAGGTAAACATAAAATCTAAAAGAGGTAGACTCAATAATCAAAAAGGCTTTTCTGACCCATTCTTTTCTGGAGTTCCCCTACTCTAATGCCTATACGCCTGAACTCTATCTGGCTTTCTGAAAGGAACTCGCCCAGAATTTCACGAGCTACTTCAAGAAGGGTCTCCTTTGAATATGCCGGGTGATTTAATGTGCGGCTTTTTGTATACATCCTAAACTTTGAGTTTATCACCGTAACTGTTACAGTTCTGAAGGAAAGCTCCCTTGAACCGAGTTTTGAGATTACATCCCCTGCCAGCCTGTCAATTAGCTGGAAAATAGGGGAAATATCAAGGGTATCCTCAGGCAGGGTTGCGATCCTTCCTATCTGCTCGGAACCGTCCCTTTCTTTCACGGGAGAATCATCGATTCCTGCCGCAGCCTGTTTAAGCCAGACACCTCGCGTTTTTCCGAAAGTGGAAATGAGATCGATTACATCATGTTCAGCAAGGTCTTTTATTGTGACTATGCCCATTTCATGCAGTTTTCCTGCAGTTACGCTACCGATTCCCCAGAGTTTGGACACTTTAAGAGGCCAGAGAAAACTCTCTACTCTATCCGGACTTATAACCGTAATCCCATCGGGTTTCTGCACAGAGGAAGCCATCTTGGCAATAAGCTTATTCGGGCCTATCCCCACAGAGCAGGTGAGTTTCTCCTTATCCTTTATTTCATTCTTAATCCGATTTCCTATCTCAGAGGCCAGGCTAAAGTCCCCACCTGTCTTCTCGGTAATTTCCAGAAAAGCCTCATCTATGCTGATCTGTTCAAACACATCCCCTGTCTCCCTGGCATCCGCATAACTCCTTAGAATTCCCATAACCCTGTCCGAAACCGAAATGTAGAAATCTTTTCTGACAGGCAGAAAGACAGCTTCAGGATTCAGCTTTTTTGCCCTGGAACAGGACATACCTGCCCTGACCCCGGACTCTCGCGCAATATAATTACAGGTACTCACAGCCCCACTCAGTCCGCTTCTACCAGAGAACATGCAGACAACGACGGCTTTTCCCTGAAGTTCAGGGTTTTCACGCTCTTCGATGGCTGCAAAAAAATAGTCCATATCCACATGGAGAACAACACGCTGCATCGGAAAAAAATAGGTCGGGAAGATTTGTATAATTATCTCTCGAGCAGTGGAATTGGGAAAACACAAACAAGATATTAAAAGTGATTACCCTCCTCACTTCAGTGAGGGAAATCTATCGATATTACGAACAGACCGTAATCGGTAGACTGAAAAGAAGAGAGTATTTTAGAAAGAATTCTGGCAGAAAAATCCAGAATAAGCCTTAGCTTAAGACCATGAAATAAAAAGTTGCCTGGAGGCCAGACAACCGTATAAATCCTGACAAGGAGATTATGTCAATACAATTCGTTTTTTCGTGTTTTGGATTCATTTATGTATTCTATTTTACAGTACTTCTCGGATTTTACCAATAATTAATGTTGTTACCATAATTAACGTTGTCCGCAATTTTATCCAGTATTCGAGGTATTATTATCATTGTCCTCTAAGTTATGTTCATTATCTACGGTATTATCTACGGTATTATCTATGGTATTATCTACAGTACTTCCTTCATTTTCTCCATTATTTACAGTGTCTCCCGAATTGGATCCATTACTAATGGTTGATCCTGCATTTCCCCCATTATTAACAGTGTCTCCTGAATCGGATTCATTATTTACTGTACTTCCTGCATTTTCTCCATTATTTTCGGTGCTTCCTGCATTTTCTCCAATATTAGTAGTAATGGTCGCTCCTGCATTATCACCATTATTTTCGGTGCTTCCTGCATTTTCTCCAATATTAGTAGTAATGGTCGCTCCTGCGTTTGGTCCATTACTAATGGTCGCTCCTGCATTTTCTCCAATATCTACAGTGCTCCCCGAGTTAGGTCCATTACTAATGGTTGCTCCTGCATTTTCACCATTATTTATAGTGTTTCCCGAATTAGGTCCATTACTAATGGTTGCTCCTGCATTTTCACCATTATTATTGACTGATCCGGCATTTAAGCCACCGTTAAGGATTGATCCAGCGTTTGGTCCATTAACAGCAATTAGTCCTGCGTTTGGTCCATTAATGTCAGTTGATCCGGCGTTTAAACCGCTATTAATGGTCGCTCCGGCATTTGGCCCATTATTATTGGTATCTCCTTCCTCGTTTTCTACTCCTGCGTTTGAGCCAATATTAATATGTGCTCCAGCGTTTGACCCAGTGCTAATAGTTGATCCTGCGTTTGACCCTTCGTTAGAAGTTGCTCCTTCAGTTGTTGCTCCTGCGTTTGACCCAGTATTAATGGTTGCTCCCGCGTAATCTCCCATGTTAATGGTTGCTCCCGCGTACTCTCCTATGTTAAAGGTCGCTCCTGCGTACAGCCCCGCATTTAATGTTCCTCCGGCATCCGTCCCATTGTTAATGGTTGCTCCGGCATCTGTCCCATTGTTAACGGTCGCTCCTTCGCTTGACTTGTTGTCAGATGTTAAATTTGACTCAATGTTATCGTCTGGATCATTAATCTTATATTTTCTTTTTATATCCGAAATATTGATAACAGTGTTTGTTGGCTCTAGATTACTATTCTGCCTATTGTTAAATACGACATTGTTTAATGTGACATTATCGAATATGATACTGCCATCCGTAAAATTGTTAAACGTAACATTGTTAAGTGTGACATCTTTAAATGCGATTTTATTAATGCCGCTGTCGGCTCCTGTGGAGTCATCTGCTGCCGCAACTGTAGCTAACATTAAGAAACAAACTACAGTTAACACATATCGTGTTTTTTTTATTATGACAAACTGTTGTTTTTTCACTTCCCCACTCTCCCATGTGCAATCAGTTTAAATAATCGTGCACAGTAGACATCTCAATCCACTTTATAGACTTATATACCGTGCAATTATTTTCTCCTTAATAGACCCTAATTTGTGTATTAAAAAGGGTGAGAGAAAATATATTTGATTAATTATTCATAAAATACAATGTTATATTTTCTCTGTAGATAACATGATAATTATTTGTCAAATATATCAAGTAAATAGAAGTTTAATTAATGATCAAATGTAAGTAAAATATGATAGTCATCCTAAAACCAATCTTATTTTCACTTGATAAGAGCTTCAGAACAATTTCACTATCGGAAACTCTGTTAGTCACTGAGATTTAAAAATAAGGATTCAATTATGATCTTTGGAATCAGCCAGTTTCGAAAATTCACTTATTTGACCAAATTTCTTATTTTAGAGTCTGATATTATCAGATTAAATTTACTGATAGATATTCAAAGGAGAATGCTAAAGCTTATTTTCGATAGGTAAAAGTAAAAATCCATTTTTTACTCATACCGGTTTCCTCAAAAATTTTGAAATTACATTTAGACCAATAACTTTTAAATGTTGACAATAATATCACTAATATAATAGTTAGCTGATCTCAAAACATAAAACTACTTTTCGAATTAGGAATTTGCAATGATCAAACAAGCTTCTTATTATGAAAAACAGTTCTGAAAATTTACTGATTTAAGAATAAAATTGATTTAGGGACAACCTCGAAGATAAATGGTGAAAGCTAAATCAGTAGCATGCACTTTAATTATAAGGTCTGTTTATATATAATTATCATATTTCGTTTCTGATTATTATTTCTATTCATATTATATTTATAATAATAATATCATGATATAATCAGGACTCACTTTCATCGACATTAAATGAATATAAAATTTATTAATAGCATCGTCTTCAGAAACGAGCCTAGATACTAGCTGGTAAAATAATATTTGCGCAATGCATCTGTCGACGTGAGTGGGTTAAAAATAATAGCCTGAATAAAAAACCAAATAATCTAAAATTATATTTATTTAAATAAGTTTGGGGACGTGATCAGATGGAAATACAATTTGGCAGAATGAAAAAAGCCGTGGGCATTTTGCTGGCAATTTGTTTTTTACTATCAGTGACAGCAGTGGCAGTAAGTGCTAAAGAAATGCCAGGTATAGCTGGAAAGAAGGCAGAAAAGACAGAAAATAAAGTGAAAGGATATTCTATTGATATCGAAAAAGCCACTTTGGAGAATAACAATTTCCGCAAGGTACTCTACACTGCAAAACATAGCCAACTGGCACTTATGAGCCTCAAGCCCGGGGAAGAAATTGGAATGGAAGTACATAAGGAAGGCGACCAGTTTTTCCGTATTGAGGAAGGACAGGGAAAGTGCATAATTAATGGTAATGAGTATAAGATAGATAAAGGATCTGCGGTGATTGTGCCTGCGGGCGCCCGGCATAATATAATCAACACCTTGAAAACGGGTTCTTTGAAACTCTATACAATCTATTCTCCACCTCGTCATAAAGATCAAGTCGTGTTCGCCACAAAGAAAGAGGCTGAAGCCAGCACTGAGAAATTCGACGGAGTGACTACGGAATAAGACCAGAAGAAGCAGGAATAACGCTTTATTTTCATAAAGCACTTTCCTTTTTTATATTTTAAAGTTAAAATTCCAATTTTTCCGAAAATACTCTTTTTCAGCTATTGTGAGTATTATTGGATTTGTATCACAATGTTCCAATCCTTTTTAAGTTAGGATTTATGCGATTGACCTATCAGACGAGTATGCTTTAAACCATAAACCGTCTAAAATGCATGTTTATCCGTATTTTCTACTGTACTTGATTTTGGCCTCAAAGTATGTACAGTCCTGTTAGTGAATCACGCAGCTTAAACTATGACATCTGTTTTTGTGGCAGAGCATGTCCCAAAATCTGTTCCATTTTAAATCATTATATGTTTTCAGGATTAATTCCCATGATCAGATACTCATCAGATACTTAATCGGGCTCTTCGCTATTTTGTATGGGTTAAAAATAATTGTTTAGTTAGAAAGTATTCAGACTAAATCTGAAAACATCAAGCTTGAATGTGATTTTCAACAATAACTGTTTTCCATATTTTATATAAACAATTTTAAACATTTAGGAGCTAAACGTAAGTTACCCACTCGAAATAGCGAAGAGCCCTTAATCGACTGTTCCAGAACGAAATTCAAAAATTAAATTTTGAGTTTCGGGATAGGCTCATTTAGTGTAAATGAGGAAATGGCAAACACTGTTAGATACTTAACCCTTATGACAATAATCTTTAATTGGACTCACAAAAATAACAATCAAAAATGTTTATATATAGGAATATATTTGCTGCCGAGTGCAGGATATGCTACTTAAGAATTAAAATTATGTGTATACAGGAATCAAAACATAGCTATTCTGCATACCAAAATCAGAGAAAAAAAGGGTTTTGTGGTGGAACCAAACACTGTGATATGGTTGCATTGCCTTACTTGTCGCACCCTTACTCAATATATTTTTTTGCAGGCACATAAATTTCCAGTATCAAACTAAGGGACATGCAATAAAATGAAAAACGGTATTAACATAGAATGCAAAAAATATAAAGTACAAACCATAACACATAAGAAAGATAACTTCATTAGTTGCAACACTATTTTGAAAAAGGTTAGTTCCCAGCATTTAGATGCCACTTTTACACAGGACGTTTTCAGAATGAGCATTCCGAATTCCCCACATAACTTCGAAGAAGCAGCAACCTTCCCGAAAGAAACAACAGGCAGGAGGAGCTATAAACCCACGACGGAGACCGGAAAATTGTGCCAGACCTCTGAAAGGAGCGGCGTTCCGGTACTGGAAGTCAAAAACCTCTGCCACAGATACCCTCATCTTGATTCAAACGCTCTGGATAAAATTAATCTTAAAGTATTCAAAGGGGAAAGAGTTGCAGTGCTTGGAGCTAACGGAGCAGGAAAATCAACTTTATTCAAGCACCTTAATGGAATACTGCGTCCTCTTTCGGGGGAAGTCCTGGTAAAAGGGGAAAAAATAACAAGAAAGAATGTCCGATCCTGTAGGGAAACCGTGGGAATTGTCTTTCAGGATCCGGATGACCAGGTGCTTGCTCCGAGTGTTGAAGAGGACATCGCGTTCGGGCCAATTAATATGGGTTTGTCCAGAAATGAGGTAGAAACAAGAGTTAAAGAGGCCCTTGAGATGGTTGGACTCAAAGGTTTTGAGGAGAGAGCCCCGCACCATCTGAGTGGAGGGCAGAAAAAACTTGTGGCAATTGCAGGGATTCTTGCCATGCGCCCTGAAGTCATAGTCCTTGATGAACCAACAGCCGGCCTTGATCCCCTCAGCTCTGTTCGCGTCCTTGAACTGATTATGAAAATGAACAGAGAGCTTGGAATCACCCTGCTCCTTTCAACCCATGATGTCGATGTTGTGCCTTATTTTGCAGAAAGGGTTTTTGTTCTCCATCACGGCAGACTCGAAGCTGATGGCAGCCCTGACGAGATTTTCCGTGATCCCGAACTTCTCAGGAAAGCCCATCTCAGACTTCCAAGAGTAGCTGAGATATTCGAGATGCTCCAGGAGGAAGGACTCGATGTTAATATACAAATAACGGCTGAAGCAGCCAGGGACGAAATCCTTAGGGTTATCGGGTCCAGAAACCAGAAGGCAGGGATGAAGTGATAGCCAGAGAAAAATTTTCCGCACAGGAGAGTTTTTAATGGTAACTCTTACGGATATAGAACGCGAATCCTACAAAATCAGCCCCATACACCAGCTTGATCCCAGAGTAAAGCTGCTTTTTGTACTTGCAATTATAATCTATGTAGTGAGCCTGCCCAGGATTCATGAAAAAAATTTGATTCGCCTTCTTGCCATAGAAGTTTATCTGCTGCTCCTTGTGTTTGTTGCAGGGCTGGACTTGAAATATTTTATGCTTCGTATCCTTGCAATCCTGCCTTTCGGGTTAGGAATTGCCTTTATTCAGCCTTTCTTGAGGCCTTCCTTTGTGGAAAATTATACTCCTTATCCGCTTGACCTGCCTTTAGGGCTCAGCATTACCTATGAAGGGCTTGCTTTCGGGACCACTCTGCTTGCGAAATTTCTGGTATGCATAACAGCCGTGGTTCTGCTTTCTTCCACCACAAGGCTCAGGGATATGGTCGCAGCCGCAGACAGGATAGGTATCCCAAAGGAATTTACCCTGCTCCTCAGTATGACGGTACGTTATCTTTTTCTGTTCTGGGCCGTACTGAAGCGAATAAGAGTTGCACAGGAAACCCGTCTCTTTAATATATGGAACAAAGAGGTACCCAGAAAATGGGTTCTCAAACAAATAGGGCACAGTATCAGTGCAATTTTCGTGCGCTCCTATGAACAGGGAGAAAAGACTTATATCAGCATGCTCTGCAGAGGTTATGGAAGTGGACACGAGAAAGCATATTACAGGGCAAAAATTCGAACCCGAGACATAATCTTTTTGCTTCTCAGTACAGGAAGCATAGTCTATATTCATATTTTTATCTGAATGCTTCACACCGATCGACGGTGATGATATCCCAGTTCCTTATATTCAATTTTGTCCTTCGGTTCCTATTAAGTAACCTGAAGACCTGGGAATAGAAAGAAAGCTTCAGAAAGAAGAACTTACCGATTATACGATTTAATACCAAACACTTACTCCTGAATACTCGGTTTTATATATGGCCTCAACACAGAATACGCAATTTGACGTATATATAAATACAGAGATACTCAATCTGATGAAAACAAAAAAATCGTCGAACAAAGTAATATCAAAACGTATATATGTAATACTGGACAATCTAGTATTATCAAGAGTATTCGTTGAAAACAGTAATCAGAAACACGATAAGTAGAAGCGCTGTAAGAGGCTCGCGGGAACTGGGCTCCCCCTAAAAAAGAGTTTCAGGCTTCATATTAAGGGCGTTTTCTATTCCTCGTTTCAGGAATATTCATAAGCTAAAAAAGATTTCCTGTTTGAATTGACAGGAGATAAAAGATAGGGGTAAAAGAGGGAAAAATGAATGCATATACCAGATTCGTTCATACCGCTTGACCAGGCAATAATTTACTGGGCTATTGCTCTTCCGTTTATTATAGTGTCAATGAAGTGGGCAAAAAACGAGCTCGATGAAATGAAAGTGCCGATTCTCGCTGCTCTTGCAGCCGGGATTTTTGCAATCCAGGCTATGAATATTCCAATAGGTATGGGGACAAGTGGACACATGGTCGGGGCAGTCCTTGTAGCTATAGTTTTCGGGAGTCCCTGGGCAGGAGTGCTCGTGCTGACGCTTGTGTTGCTGGTGCAGGGCTTTGCCTTTGCTGATGGAGGAATAACTACAATGGGTGCAAATATCCTGAACATGGGTGTTGTGTCAGGATTTGTCGGGTATTACACTTACAGCTTGCTCCACAGGAACTTGAGCACAGGTGTAGCGGCTTTCGTAGGCGCATGGCTTGGCCTCTTTACTTCGGCAATTGCCTGCGCCGTGCAGATGTGGCTCGCTGGTACCTTTCCCCTGGTTCCGGGTCTCGTTGCTATGGGCACCTATCACCTGATAATTGGCTTCATAGGAGAAGGACTTATTACCTCAGTTGCAATCACAGCTATTGCAAAGTCCCGTCCTGACCTTCTTGAAGAGAACCTTAGCACGAGGGCCGAGAGGGCTGAAACGGAGGCAATGGCGTGAGCGGGAATAATAGAAAATTCTTTTACTTCGGGATTGCAGTCGCCCTCTTAATCGCGGTACTAGCTCCATTTCTCGCCTCTCCTGATCCGGACGGGCTGGAAAGTGCTGCTGCAGGCGTGATTGAGGGATCAAAACTTTCCGAACTGGAAGACAGTGAACCGGTTGTAAGTGCTCCAATGGCTGATTATTCAATTGAAGGCATGGGCAAAAGCGGGGAAGTAGCAGCAATAGCAGGCGGAACTCTTGCAGTGCTGGGAATCAGTTTTGGATTTGGGAAAATATTTAAAAAGAAAGCCTGATTCTCGATACTGGCCCGTAAATTTCACCCTGTACCCAGCTTAGTAATAATACCCGGTCATAGCTGATTCATAAATAGTACAGACTCATAAATATTACACTCGAAGGACAGAGCTGGTTTACAACGCAAGAAGGGCATTTTGGCTTTTTTGCCTGGCAGATTTTCCTCCCATGATAAATCAGGGTCATGGAGATAGAATCAAGATCTTCCTTTCGAGCAAGTGAGATAAGGTCTTTTTCAATTTTACCGGGATCAGCATTCTTAGTAAATCCCAACCTTCTTGAAACCCTTTTTACATGGGTATCTACAGCAATTCCCTCTGCTATTCCGAATGCTCTGGCAAGTACTATATTAGCTGTTTTCCTTCCGACTCCTGGCAAATTGGTAAGCTCCTCCATAGTTTTCGGGACTTCTCCGTGGTATTTCTCAACAATTATCTGCGCAGCAGCTTTGATATTCTTTGCCTTGGTTTTGTAAAAGCCTGTAGAATAAAGATCATTCTCAAGTTCCCTGAGATCTGCGCTGGCATAATCTTCTGCAGTCCTGTACTTCTTAAACAGCTTTTCAGTCACTTTATTAATCTGGACATCAGTTGACTGAGCTGAAAGCACGGTTGCTACAAGCAGCTCAAATGGATTGCCGTAATTAAGAGAGGGTTTTACATCAGGATACTCTTCCTTTAGAAGAGCCCAGATCCGATCGAAATTGTGTGTATTGTCCGGGATATTGTATTCAGAAACAAAATCCTGCGTATCAGATTTTCTTGGTTTTCTTTCAGGCATGATACCTCCAGGTCGATAATACCAGCCTGAACTTCAATGGGATCAATAGAAACGTTTTCTTTCAGGCATGATACCTCCAGGTCTTAGGTTTATCTTCCGGTTTTACCC
>CAYSZA010000027.1:0-18406 GCA_964435275.1 uncultured Methanosarcinales archaeon
CGCTTTGTCCTTGCCTTTATGCAGGTCTGTTCAGGAAGGATTATTATTTTCCTCGCTTCCTGTCTTTTTCGCAGTCTATCTTTTTTATCTCTTTTAAGTTATTCCAAGTTATCTCATGCTTCTTTCTTCTTAGAATCCGGTAGATAAAGTGGACTTTCGAGCTTTTTCCTGAAAACTCTTTCTTATTTTATCCTTCCTGCCAGGAAATGCGGCAACTGGAAAATGGAGACAGATGTAACCAGAAAGAGCCCAAGATCTTAACAAGGACCTCTGAAAGGTTAATACAACTGTCCGGACGAAGTGTAGAAATATATTTAGTTCTCTTGATATTGTTTCTGAAGGGGACTTTCTTACTTTTTGAGGTCCATTTTTTAATTTATGTTCTTTTTATCACACTAACAGGACAATTGGCCTCAAAGATACCTCTCATTGTCAAAATTATATATTTGTTTTGTTGAAGCTTCCCGAATGATATTATTTTTTTAGTAATTATTTTATGATAATGTAATTTCGCTAACTTTATATAATTGTTCTCTATTGTTCCATTATTATATCATTATGTAAATGCATTAACTTTATGGTATTATTTACTATTGCTTCCCCCCTACTCAATTGCAGTAGTGCTCCCAAAATGAGCCTGAATGAATGTATGAGGCGTTAGGAGAATGTGATTATTCAAGTTTAAGTGCAATTTCTGGACACGGGAATTATAAATTAACATTTAAAATATTCGTATTATAAACTCTTGTTTATTTTGAATTCACATTTATCGTTCACACTTACGACAAAAATATATAGTATTTAAAGCCACATCCGTAAAACTCTTCAAAAAGATCTTTGTGAGTGTAGTTTCAGAAAATAGGTTGTACAGATGAGTAATGAGCTTAATACTGGCAAAAGCTCTCAGTGCATAGAGACGGAGAAAAACACATGTAAGGAGGTTACATCCCCTCAAAATATAACATGATTCTTTCTGGCTAAATGAAGCAGTCTCTATGGAAGTATAGTAATTCTTACTAAATTTTATGCTGACAACCTGACCATGGTCGATGACGGCAGCCCAAATCACTTTTATAGCCACCAGAGTGATCTCCCTTGTCATCGAAAGTGTCGTCTATGTTAAAGGATGGCTCAAAAATCACATATCTCCCAACCCCTGTGCTTACGTTGTTCGTTTGAGAATTCAGGAGCAAAGCCCCCAAATTAACCTTTTGATTTGGTGATTTAATGAAATTAGTAGTAATGATTCCCTCTTACAATGAAGAAAAAACAATTGCCTCTGTTATAGAAGAAATTCCCCGCGACTGCTGTGAAGAGGTTAAAGTTCTGGTCATCAATGACGGCTCTACCGACAATACGGTACATGAAGCTGAAAGAGCAGGCGCAGATAGAATTATCAGTTTCAAGAAAAACCAGGGCCTTGCTCCTGCCTTCAGGGCAGGCCTTCAGGCAGCCCTGGAAATGGGTGCCGATATAATCGTAAACACAGATGGAGATGGACAATACAACGGAAAAGAAATCAGTAAATTGATAGAACCCATTCTCATGCGAAGAGCTGATTTTGTCCTGGGCTCCCGCACAAAAGGGCATATCGAGTACATGCCCCTCCAGAAGAGAATAGGGAACAGAATAGCAACCTTCATCACAAGGAAGGTTTCGAGCTTTCCGGTTTCCGATGCTCAGTCCGGCTTCAGGGCTTTTACCAGAGAATGTGCCTTACATCTGAATGTCATGGCTGATTACACGTATGTCCAGGAAACGCTGATCCAGGCCTCATACTATGGACTTGTTATTGAAGAAGTACCTATAGAATTCAGGAAAAGAAACTCAGGCCCTTCACGCCTTATCTCAAGTATCTGGAAGTACGCCAAGCGGGCGGGGATTACAATTGCAAGGGGTTACCGGGACTTTCACCCGCTTACAACCTTTTTTGGCATTGGCTTTTTTTTTATGTTATTAGGTCTTCTTTTCGGGCTTAGGGTACTTATCGGATATCTTAATACAGGAACTGTTAATGGGATACTGCCTTCAGCTGTACTGACTGTATTGCTAGTAATGATCGGCGTTTCCACAGTGACTCTTGGATTTATAGCTGATATCCTGAAAACCCAGAGGAAGATTCAGGATGAGATCCTTTACAGGTTAAAGAAAATAGAGTATGATATTATAAAATAAATTTTTCCTTTTTTACAGGTTGATAATATGAAAATTGCCCAGGTACGCGACACATTGTACCCTTATACAAAAGGTGGAGCGCAAAAAAGAGTTTGGGAAATTTCGAGAAGATTGGCCGAAAGGGGTCATGAAATTCACGTCTTCGGCATGAAGTACTGGAATGGAGAGGACGTTATTATAAAAGATGGTATTTATTTGCATGGAGTTTGCAAAGCTCAAAAAATGTTTGTTGGCGAAAGACGGTCGATTGGGGGCCCGATTTATTTTGCTTACAAGGTTTTATCTCCGTTGTTAAAAGATGACTTTGATTTAATTATCTGCGATAGTGAACCTTATTTTCATTGTTTTTCTGGAAAAATTTGCTCATTACTGAAGAGGACCCCCCTGGTAATAACCTGGTTAGAAGTCTGGGATGACTATTGGTATGAATACTTAGGAAAAAAAGGGCTGTTTGGAAAAATCATTGAAAACATCACAGTTTATTTATCTAACAATGCAATTGCGATTTCAGAATCTACCAAAAAAGATTTGGAGTCAATTGGCTTCAAGTCCAGTATTAAAATAATCCCCTGTGGAATCGATTTTAAAGAAATTCAAAATATAACCCAACACAGGAGTAAGTCTGATGTTGTATTTGCCGGGCGTTTGATTAAAGACAAAAATGTTGACACGTTGATTAAGGCAATAGCTATAGTGACTACCACAATTCCTGACTTCAAATGCATAATTATCGGAGACGGCCCTGAGAAAACCAAGCTGGACAAACTGACTAATGATCTGAAACTGCAAAATAACGTTCTCTTTACCGGATTTTTGGATGATTATTTTGAAGTTCTTTCATATATGAAATCTTCCAATCTTTTTGTATTCCCTTCTTCGAGAGAAGGATTTGGAATTGTGGCCTTAGAGGCTAATGCATGCGGATTACCTGTTATCACTGTAAATCATAGGAGAAATGCTGCAACTGGTTTTATCAGGAATAATATAAACGGGTATATTTGTGAGCTTTCGGCAGAGGATATTGCTCAGAAAATTCTTTTGAAACTGACCGATGCTGTGTATATGAAAAAAGCTTGTATTGAGTCTGCAAGTCACTATGATTGGAGTGAGGTTGTCGATTGTACCGAGTCTTTCTATGAGGAGGTATTATTTGCTAAACATTAAAAAAAATTCAGCAAAAAGCAATCCGGAGCATATCAACAGTTTAAACATTTTAATGGTTTGCCCATATTTTTTCCCGGAACCTGGGGGATTGCAAAATTATGCTTACAACATTTCAAAGAAAATGGTTGAAAAGGGCCATAAAGTGACTGTGTTATGCAGTACAAGAAATAATGAAGACTCTATAGAGTATATTGATGGAATTAAAGTCATAAGACAAAAACCGAGTTTTATACTCTCAAATACTCCTATAAGGCTTGATTTATTTTTTAAGATGTCCAGGCTCTTGAGAAAAACCAGATTTGATTTAATAAATGCAGCAACTCCGGTTCCATTCTATTCAGATATTGCTTCATTGGTCAGTAAAATTTACAAGATTCCCTTTATTCTGACATATCATAACGATGTCGTTAAACCTGATTTCCCTTTAAGCTTAATTTCAACCGTTTATAATCGTACATTTGGGTTTGTGTCTCTTAAACTAAGCTTTCCTATTATTACATCATCTCCTTATTGTTATAATGAATCACAGTTTCTTAACCCCTTTAAACATAAACTTGTATTAATTCCTCCTGCGGTTAATCTTGATAATTACCAAGTAGGTAAATCATTTGGTCCGTACAAAACTCACAGGATCCCCTATTCTTCAAATATCATTCTTTTTGTTGGCCAGCTAAGTAAAACTCACACCCATAAAGGCGTAGATTATTTAATTAAGGCTTTTTACGAAGTGTCGAAGACAAAAAAGGATGCCTATTTAGTAATCGTCGGAAAAGGAGACATGATTCCTGAATACCAAAATTTGTGTGAAGAATTACAAATTTCTGATAAAGTCATATTCCCTGGATTTGTTGAAGAAGACGAACTAATTGAATATTATCGAGGAGCAGATATTATCGTGCTTCCTTCTACAAGAGTTGCGGAAGGGTTTGGGATGGTATTGATTGAGGGAGGAGCATGTGGTAAGCCCGTCATAGGTACAAAAGTCGGAGGCATACAGTACGTAATAAAAAACGGAGAGACCGGGTTATTAGTTCCTCCTAAAGATCAAGAGTCAATCGCAAATTCAATACTCTATCTTTTAAACAGTGAAGAAATAAGATTCGAAATGGGAAGTAACGGAAGAAAACTTGTGGAAACTAACTTCTCATGGGAAAAATGTGCACAGAATACCTTGAATGTATACACAAATTGTCGCTAAGGAATTAATATGAAAGTTTGTTTTATATCTAATCTTTATTATCCGTTTATTGTAGGTGGAGCAGAAATAAGTGTGCAGCGAATTGCGGAGAGAATGGCACAGGAAGGGCACAATGTCTTTGTTATAACAACAAATATAAAAAGAGGCAGGTGTGAAGAAAAGATAAACGGAGTAAAGGTATACAGACTTGGTTTGGCAAACGTTTACTCCCCCTATTCTTCCATGAAAAAATCTCATTATTTAAAATCTTTATATTGGCTGCTTAATTTCTGGAATCCTTATTCATACATTGCTATCAAAAAAATCCTGAAGGCTGAACTCCCTGATGTTGTGCATATTAACAACTATAGAGGGCTATCCTTAGCAGTATTTAGTGCTGTGAAGGATTCAAACCTCCCATTAATTTTTACTGCAAGGGATTATTCTACCATTTGCCTGAAAACTAATCTGCTAAATAGTGATGGCAAGGTATGTAAGGCTCCTTCTAAATTGTGCAGATTACACAACAACATTGTAAAATCAATTATAGAAAATAAACCGGATGTAGTAATTACCGCCTCAAAATTTGTAATTGATAAATTAAAAGAAAACCATATTTTTGAAAGCACTAGATATGTCGTATTGCCTAATGCAATTGACCTCGGAGAAATCTTCAGTTCAGAAAAAGACTACAGGACAATAAATATTCTGTATGTGGGCTCGTTGAGTAAACATAAAGGGGTTGAGATATTAGTTAATGCCTTTAAAGATTTACAGTCCACCAATGCAGTACTTCATATTGTTGGTACGGGAAGTTCTGTTGAACATCTAAAAGCAATCTCAGCCGGGGATCGGAGAATAATTTTCCACGGTTTCCTGCAAGGTTCAGAGCTATCTAACCTTTATCAAAAAGCCAATCTTACTATTGTGCCATCGATCTGGTATGAGCCTTTCGGACTTACGATCATTGAGAGTTTTAAACATGGAACCCCGGTTCTCGGAAGTAAAATCGGAGGCATTCAAGAAATCATTAAAGAAGGACGTAACGGCCTTTTATTTGAACCTGGAAACGGGTTTGAATTGAGAAAAAAACTTGAGTATTTAATTGAAAGTCCTTCGGAACTAGCGAAATTAGGAGCTGGAGCGTTTCAAGATGCCCACGAGTATGATTTAAACGTACATGTGAATAAGTTAGAAGAGATCTATAAAATGTGTAACGGAATAGTTAATAAAAGCTCTACAACAGTTGCCAGAACTGAACTATAATGTGTACAGGAATAGTTAATAAAAGCTCTACGACAGTTACCAGAACTAAAGCAAGGATAAACGAGGTTAAAAATGAGAACTACTAACTTACGCCCAGAGCAATATTTTGGTATATTTGCTATAATACTCCTTTTATATGACATTACAGTATTCTTAAATATACCACTTCTCCGACCACTCATGGGTTTTGTTTATTTTTCTACAATTCCAGGGCTACTGATCCTGTATGCTCTTAAGATCAATAATATAGCTGTCGTAAAAA
The DNA here is from genome assembly GCA_964435275.1 of uncultured Methanosarcinales archaeon. Classification (GTDB taxonomy): domain Archaea; phylum Halobacteriota; class Methanosarcinia; order Methanosarcinales; family Methanosarcinaceae; genus Methanosarcina. Next base: position 6,045 of record CAYSZA010000027.1, read on the forward strand.
AGTTTTTCCTATCCATCGGGTTGAGTATTAGTTTTCTTATTTTTGGTGGATTACTTATCAATACTCTGTATCCCGCTCTCGCGAAACCTTTATCGGCTACCAATATAGTGATTTTTTTCAATGTTATGCTGTTTATCTTATTATTTATTTCATATATTACAAACAAAGATAACCGTGACTTACGAATCTCTCTTGGCTTCAAAACTGATGGTAAAAGGCTAATTTCCCCATTAATGTTCTCGTTTTTATTCCCTTTTATTTCCATCCTTGGCACTCACTTGATGAACATGCAGGAAAATAATATTGTTTTAATATTCATGCTTGTTTTAATTCCAATCTACATTGTAGCTATATTCTATCTGGATTCTCAAATTCCAGAGATTACATATCCATTTTCAATAATTATGATTGGGATCTCGCTGCATCTTATGCATAGTTTGACTTCAAATTACCTTATTGGAAGAGATATCCATATTGAATATTACATAGCAAGGTTGACAGTAAACAATATGCTATGGGATGTTTCCAATTATCAACATGCATACAGTGCATGCTTAAGTATTGCAATATTACCTCCGATATACGGATTATTGCTAGGGATTGATGTATTGTATGTCTTTAAGCTTTTATTCCCAATACTGGGTGCACTCATTCCTGCTATTTGTTATGTGATATTTTCTAAATATGTTGAAAAGAAATATGCTATGCTGGCATCCTTTTTTTTCATGGCTCAGGTACCATTTATTTATGATTTGCAGAGTGCAACACGTACAGAAATCGCGTTGATCTTTTTTGCACTTGCAATTTTGGTTTTTTTTGATAACGAGATCAATATGATGAATAAAAGGATATTATTTTTAATTTTTACGTTTTCTATAGTCGTTTCTCACTACTCCACTTCGTATCTCTTTTTCGCTATTGTTAGTATTATGTTTCTTAGTGAGAACTATTTTTCAAAGCTCTATGGAAAAAACAAAGAAAGCTTTAGTCTGATAAGTATAGGAACTATTGCATTATTATTTATGGTTATTTTCTTCTGGTATAGTCAAATTACGTTTACCCCATTCGATAATCTTCTCGATTTTATTCAAAAGACCTTTGTACATCTGGGAAACCTTTTTGTCGATGAGGTAAGAGCTCAATCAGCCACAGCAATTATAGGCGTGGGAGTGAGCGGAGCCTCAAGATGGATTGTTATGATTGTACAGGATCTTATTATTATATTCATTACGATTGGACTCTTTGATACAATCCTCAGGTATAAAGGAACAAAATATCATATGGGATATATATCAATAATGTTGATATCCTGGACTATTATGGCATCGATGTTTATACTTCCCTTTGTATCAACTGGTTATGGGGTTTATAGGACATATCAGATGGGTCTAATAACCCTGGCTCCGATGCTTTATGGAGGAATTGACACAGTATTTAAGTATATTAGCGTAAAGCACCTCAGTTCTCTGTTTTTTATGTCCGTTCTAGTTTTGCAGTTCTTTTGCGCTACTCATATTGTAGATGAGGTATTTGGTAATCCTAATTCTGTAGAATTGGATCGAGAAGGAGTTAAACATGAAGATTATTATATTTACGACGCTGAGGTCTCTGGTTCAAAATGGATAAATAACTATGGTGAAATAAATTCAACTATCTGGACCGATGCAAGAGGTTACACAAGAGTTTTAACTGCTTTTGATAAGATTCCCCCTATAAATAGTAACTTTTTTAAACGGACTGTAACTGTAAAAAATGGATATATATATTTAAGGTATTCAAACAAGGTAAACGACAAGGTTTTTCCTACAAATAATTATTCAGATGTAAGAAATCTTTCTGATTATGAGAATCTGTTTTATTATAAGAATAGCGTTTATAATAACGGTGGTTGTGAGGTATACGCGTGACGAAAATTCTTGTAAGAGGTACTAATGTTCAGAATAGTGTTGGAGTGCAGGCTATGACACTCTGTACAATGAACATTTTAAATAAATATGTTAAGAATTCCGAGTTCATAATTGCTTCTGATAATCCTCAAGTATATCACAGATTATACAATAGGTACGGATTCGACTTAACAATTGTTCCAAAAAGCAAGTCCAGCGCATTTCTCAGGCTATCCCGGGCATTTACATGGGGAGCTTTCAATAAAATTTTTAATAAAAATGTAGAGGTACTTTTAAATGATGAGGCTTTAAAGACTATTTCAGAAGCAGACATAGTCATCGATATGTTAGGTGATGGTTTTAGTTTTGATGTTAGTAATGTTGGTGGAGCTATCTCTGCAAATTATTCCCCTATCGTACATAGCTTAAATATCCTGATGGCTACATCCCTTGGGAAAGATGTGGTGTTGTTTCCTCAATCCATGGGCCCTTTTAAAAATACTTTTGTGAGACTCCTTACAAAGACGGCTTTAAACACAACAAAAGCTATTGTAGTAAGAGAAAACATTAGTAAAGAATGTATTGAATCTTTAGGTGTTGACAAGTCATTAATTCATTTAACAGCTGATACGGCTTTTATTTTGGATCCCGAACCGTTGAGTAGAGTTAAAGAGATTTTGTTAGCATCTGGTTTTTCAGAATCCGATTTTGAGAGGCCTATAATAGGTATGAATATAAGTCAGTTACTTAATTACAGGTCCAAAAATGTAGAAACTACTAAGGAAGAGTATATAGGGCTAATGGGGAAGCTGGCAGACCATCTGGTTGAAACTTACAGGGCTAAAGTTATTTTTATTCCCCATTCAATATTTCTAAAAGAAATAACTGATACTTCTGGAAAAGAAAGAGAAAATGACATAAATGCCGTAAAAGAAGCATACGAGAAGGTAAAAAACAAAGATGAAGTAGTACCTCTGGTTGGTGAATACTCATCTTCCGAATTGAAAGGAATAATAGGCATATGTGATATATTTATCGGGGCAAGAATGCATTCCAATATTGCTGCAGTTTCTCAATGCATTCCAACAATCGCACTGTCATACAGCATTAAGGCTCCAGGCATTATGAGTATGGTTGGGCTTGAAAAATACGTCTGCGATTTTAAAACAATGGATTTTGATGAGTTTAAATTAATAATAGATGATCTCTGGATGAATCGTGCTAATATCAGGAAAAAAATGATGCCTAAGGTTGCAAAATTAAAAGCATCTGTGTGGGACAATGGAAAGTTAGTAAACAAAATTTTATCCCAGAGATAAGCTCAATCGGCTATGTGCCGATTTTTCTATTGTCTTACAAGAAGCTGTCACAACTGCCTATATGCTATTCTTCCCATTTAGAGTAGTTTTATCAGGTATTTACTGGCAGTGATGTTGAAGTACAATACTCTGGGACGATGTAAAAACCCTGAAAACCCAGTTCAGACTATTTGCCAGGACAAAGATGTTATGAGATCGTTAAAGTTGAACCTTTATGAGGATCGTTATTTGAGTAGATATAATCTGATGATGTGCTTAAAAGGAAAAACTGAGGCCAGAATGGGTTTTCATGCTAACGAGGATGCTACAGAAATGAAATTAGCTTAGCCCCATATAGGAAATCGAATTGCAAGCCTGGACATAATTAAAAAAACTAATAGGGTTGATGAATACTGCGAAGAATATTACTTTTGGGGCAATGTTGCAGGAACTCCGTTAAACTGCACTTGAACATCAGGCTCTTCGCTGTTTTTGTGGGTTGAAACAATCACCTGGTTGGAAAATGATCACGCCAGATAGATAAATACCGACCTTGAATATGGCTCCAGGCAGAAGGTGTTCAAACATTACCCATATTTAGAAAGTATTTATAAACTACCACCACTCAAAACAGCGAAAAGCCAGCAAACGTCAGTATACATTTTTTGATGGGGCAGTATCAGTATGTCTAATCTTGAAGAAAGTAAGAGCCAGATTATCAATAAAAAATTACGGGAAATTGAAATAATAAAAGCTATTGCTATATTCTTAATAGTGGCTACCCATATGGGAGTTTATGCAAGTCACGATTATCTGGGGTTTTTACAGCCATATCTTGGAAGAGCAGGTCTGGGACTGTTTATTTTTGTTTCAGGATACTCGCTTTATCATAACTACCGTAAAATGGATGGATCTGGAGATATAATCAAATTTTATAAAAAAAGGCTTGTCCGAATAGTGCCCCTTTACTGGTTCTCACTTATTATACAAACATTTTTAATATACAATGCAGGGACAGGCGAGAATATCACAATAGGAAATTTCCTGGCTTGTGCAGCAGGCCTTCAAGTGTTATTGAGCCCCAAATACGTTGATTATTCCTTCTGGGGTCTATGGTACATAGGTATGATTCTTATATTATATGCTATATACCCTCTAATTATATACAATGGAAAAAAGAATATACTTTTGAATTCATGCGTAATATTTTTAGTATTTCTCCTGACAAGGTTTTCGTTTGACATTATTGACATAAGGTTTTTTCTATATTATTTCATTTTTATCACAGGGATCCTGATTAAATCCATAAACTTGCCTGAAAACAGGCTCTACAATACTATAGTACGTGTAAGTCCATTTATATTTGTAATGCTCACTTATATTCGATATAGGTATATAAATTTCGATGTCAAGGAAGAATACTTAAGTGAAGCGAATCCCATTCTGATAATATTGAGTCTTGGAGGACTTATTTTCTCATTTGTAATTTTAAGTTATGATATTATCATCTCTAATATTGATCTATTAAATAGAAGACTTTTTAATTTCTTCGAATATATTTCAACCGCTTCTTTTCCGCTCTATTTATTGCATCAACCAGTGTTATACACGGTAAAACTGTATATGTACCCTCATATAAATAACGAAGTTCTGAGTGATCTTGTAATGCTATTTATCATCATTCCAGCACTAACAATTTCATGCTATCAGATCCAGATATATGAGAAGCCTGTATTAAAAAAGTTAAACAACTACTTAAACTTGAACTCAGATTGACCAAAACTATTCATACTGTGAGCTATCTTGATCCCGGCTGGAATATAAGTTTAATTTCTGAAAAATAGGATGCGTGTTGTATTTTATGAATTCAAATCAGATAAAAGAAATTCAATACCTCAGAGGTTTTGCAATAATAGCAGTAATAATTATTCATACTTCCGACTATGCGGTAAATTTGGATCTGAGTATATTGTCGGTTGTGAATTTATTCCTCAATTACATTTCACGCTTTGCAGTTCCTTTATTCGTTTTTCTATCAGGACTTGTTTTATCGTTAAAGTACAACACTTCAATGTCTGTAAAGCCTTTTTACATAAAGAGGATAAAATCCACACTCCCACAGTATCTTTTTTTCTCTTTATTATACCTGATTATTCCTCTCTCATTACGAGCAGGGTCATTAACAATACCTCCCATATCAAAAATATTCTACAGCATTTTACTTGCAAATAGCTCTGGTCATTTATGGTTTATTCCAATGATTATTCAGTTCTACATTATATATCCTGGTCTTATCTCAATGTATGAAAAAACAACCAATGTAAAAATGTTTATTCTGGTCTCAGCAGTTATTCAAAATGTGTGGCTAATTATTAACAAAGGCTTTTTTGCCAGACATTTAGATGATATAACACTTGGCATAACTCAACTTATATTTTTGTCTCATTTATTTTACTTTATACTTGGAGTTTATGCTGGTCGTAATTATACTAAAATAAACTCCTTTGTAATCAGGTCAAAATCGACTTTACTCTATCTTTTAATCTTGCTAACGATCATAATATACGGTTTTATTATAATGTCTTTTATCAACTTTGGAGCTATTCTTGAAATTCCCAGCTACTACATTGGGATTGTATATATGATTCATCCGGTATATTTCCCACTTATTTTTTCAATTTTATTAGTGATTAGTGTAAAATTGAAAGACATTAAAAATTGGTATTCATCATTGATTTTTAATTTAGGAAACTATTCTTTTGGAATATATTTGATTCATGCATTATTCCTTCGGGAATTGCCGGATTTTATGAGTACAAAGATGAATGTAAGTTATACACAGTGGGAATTTTACCCACTACTTTTTATTCTCACGTTGAGTTTAAGCTATTTATCTGTTTATTTTATTAGTTATCTGCCCCATAGTGAAATGATAATAGGCGTACAAAACAGGTAAGGTTTCATCTCATACTTATTGGTATAGTGATGATGGCTTGAAGGAAGCACATGTATGTTGATGGAATAGTGGTCAAAAAAGAGGAGTGGGGTATGGAGCAAATTTTACAGAAAATCAGACACGCTGATGCCTGAAACATGTACTTTCATTTGTTTGTGCCTGTCATTCGAAGAATCTCACGTGGTTTTTTTACTAATTTGCCGAAAGGTTCCAGCAGTCCCCATAAGTATCTTTTTGAAGAAAGGTAACTTCTTGGGTAAAATAATATTACATGCAAGTATGAGCCCAAATTAGGTTTTAACAATTTCTGGTTGTAGTCTGGAACTTTTTTTCTTAGTACTTTCCTCAGGGAGATGTGTGCGTTTAAGTACTTCTTTTTCAGTCTCAATGCATTGACCTGAGACTGCACCAGCTTTTCTCTTTTTATCTCATTTAAATCTATTTTGTTTGCAGATTTCATCTGGTTTAATATACGATTTCCCGTTTCTGTTCTCGATATAATTACTGATGTGCCAATTCGATCACTTCTATATTCGGGCAACCAGATATCTCCAAACGAAATGTCCGATAATTCACAGAATTGATCACTGCAAAGTGTGCATCTTGTAGGTATGAAATATAAGTTAAGTATATCTCTCCAGTAAGTTTGATATGAACAGGATTTCTCACATCCGTTTTTTAATGTAATTGTCATACTGCCCATCCACCCTTTCCCTCTATAGTCAATTTTCAGGACATCTTCTTTGTTTATATTAAGCTTTTTTAATAAGTACTCCTGAGATAAAAAATTTCTATTTATTGAGCAGAAAATTCCCAGATGTAGAACTATTTTTTTGCTCAGTTTTTTGTTTACCTTTTCTGCTTTTCTTATCCCGTGTATATGACAGGGAAGTCCTACAACTGCAATTCTTTCATTTCCATCGGATTCTAAAATTTTTTGTAGCGCGATGTTTGCAGGATTAGGGCAATATTTCGACTTTGAGGCTTCAATTATTTCTTCCTTCGTTCTTGCAATAAAGGGCTCCGGTTCCAGAGGATTATCTTTCTTCATTCTCGTAACCAATGCGCCATCAATTAATCCTTCTTCCAGTGCAAAAATAAGTAACTGTGTAACCAATCCGCCTGATGATGAATTATATCTTATTTCATTATTTGTGGAATGTCCAGTATAAGAGTTCAGGTAATTCCCAACTAAAATGTCCTCTGCATCGGTTCCAAATATTTCCTGATTTAGATCCTTAAAATCGATTTCATGCCCAGGGCAAACTTTTAAGCATAATTTACAATCTTTGCATTTTTTTTCAATTATTTCTGGCTCATAAATTCCTTTTTCATGGTTTTTTTTAATTTGAATTGCTTTTCTCGGGCATAAAGCTACGCAAGTTCCACATCCGGTGCACAACTCGCTTTCCACTATATTTTCTAACATATGTTTGACCATATCTCATCCTCTTTTCACCAGTTGCTGAAAAATCTCAATTTCTTTTTTTGTAAATGTGCCTATGGATACCAATACAAAGAAATAGAAAAATCCTGATATCGTTATAAGCAGCAATATATCGGTTTCTCTGAACCAGAGCACGAACCCACCCATAATTAAAGATGCTAAAAATGGTTTTATAAAATGAGAATTCAGTCCCAATTTTTCATAATTCTTGTCAATAAAATATACAATAGCGCAATTTAAGAACAACTCCGACAAAACTGTTGAGATGCTTGCGCCTATATAGCTCAAATAAGGGATTAGTACTAAATTTAAAATTATATTTATAAAACTAGAAGCACAAACAATAGCTGTACGAAGTTTTTGCTTATTTATTGAACTCAATACCGTCGCAGTCAAACTGCTTGTAAGTCTTATGGGAATAAAAAGGGCAAGAATCTGAAATGCAATAACTGAGTCAGAGTACTGGTTACCGTAAAATAAATGTATAAATTGTTTTGCAAGAATAAAACAACCAATAGAGATAGGAAAACCAATTATAGCCGTATACTTTGAGAAATGTACGATTAAAGTCTTCAGATTATCTTTTGAAGAAATAAAATATCTTGACATTACTGGATAAACGCCAGTGACTATTATTCCGGTTATCAGTCCACTCAATGACAGAAGCGGATTATACGCAGCACTATATATTCCTACAGCAGCGTCCCCTTTTAGTATAGAAAGCATAACTGAATCTATCTTAAAAAAAAGAATTCCAAACAAAACATTCAAACCGAATGGTATCGAATCATGTACAAGTTTCTTGCAAATTAATGTGTTAATTGTAAATTTGGGCTTTGGAAATTTAATTAAAATAATTATAATACTTATGATAACTCCTATCAGTCCTGCAGTTACATATACGTAGGAAAGTTCGATCAGACCATATCCTCTCGAAAATATGATATATGTTAGAGACAGCGCTGCAATTCTTTCAATAACATCAACTACAGCAATATATTCCATCTTTTCAAATGCTTGGAATATTGACATAGATATTTTCATGAAAGATATTAAAACTGTGTATATTCCAAAAATATAAACAACATATTTTGTATCCTCCGGATAGCCTAATATATTGATAACTAGTGCTATCAAAAGCAACATAAAAAAGGAAAAGAAAAGCTTTAATGCTGTTATATTTGTGATATACTCACTTGTAAGTTCTTTATTCCTTGAGAGTTCCCTTATAATCAGCTGACTGATTCCAATATCTGCAAATATTTCAAATAATGCAGTAAAGGACATTGCGAAACTGTACTTCCCAAAATCAACTTCTCCCAGATATCTTGTAATATAGATTAGCAAGACAAATCCCACTATTGAAGTTAGCAGGCGTGAGACTAACAAAAAAAAAGTATTTTTTGCCAACCTTTTAACGGTACTCATTTTTCTCAGCTCTTACTTCACTAAATTATATGAGATGATTTTGCATACGGTATTTAAGGAAATAGACACTACTCTATAATTCTTTAGAAAGGTATAAATTTGCCAGTAAACATAAAATAAAATTTATAAATTTGATTATGATTAAGTCTGAATAGATTCATTACTATAAGACCAGCTGGAGGAAACCGCTTTTAAATCTTTATTTAAAATCAATGGATTTAAAGCAAATTTCTACATTGTGTTTTCTTCCTAGGGTACGAGTTGTAGTTGTGGAAGGAGAAAATCTTTAGAGAGGACTCTTCTCTGATATGTAATGCCAAAGTATTCTCCTGCAATTCGTATAAGCTCAGTGTAATTGGCTCTTTGGACTCAGTAGTGGATTCCTATCAATATTTGAAAAAATGGAGATCCAATCTGCTATATTTGGAGATATCTCTTTCTATACCAGTTATAGTACCATATGAACCTTCATCCGAGTTTTCTTAGCCACTTCTGGGGTTTACAGGGGTATTCACACAGTTAAAATCTGCAGTTATAATCCTCACGCTTTTCCAGCATTTATTAAATACTGCTTAGATTCTCCAGACAAATAACTAAAATTACGTTTACAGTCCTCAGCTAATAGACATCTTCTAACAACCGGGTTCCAACGTGTTTCCTGGTGCATATCTTTATCTTCTATAAGCCCTTCTTTCAAAGCTTACCTTCGGTTTCCAGTTTGATCTTTTCCTGGCTTTCGAGAGGTATAAAATCGATAACTTCATTTCCATCAACTGGTCTTCCCAGATCGTATTCTATCATCATCTTCACAAGTTCTTCAAAGCTTATCCTCGGTTCCCAGCCAAGTTTTTCTCTGGCTTTTGAAGGATCTGAAATTAGTAGTTCCACTTCCGCAGGGCGATAATATTTGGGATCTACTTCCACAAGCACTTTACCTGTTGCCCTGTCTCTTCCAACCTCGTTTACTCCTTCTCCCTCCCATTCAATCTCAATGCCAGCCTCCTTGAATGCAAGTTCCGTAAACTCCCTTACAGAATGAGTTTCTCCAGTGCCTATAACATAGTCCTCGGGTTCGTCTTGCTGGAGGATTCTCCACATAGCTTCCACGTAATCGCCCGCAAAGCCCCAATCCCGTTTGGCGTTCATGTTGCCCAGGTATAACTTCTCCTGGAGACCTTTCACTATGTTTGAAACTGCGATTGTAATTTTTCGAGTTACGAAGGTTTCGCCTCTTCTTGGCGACTCATGGTTGAAAAGAATGCCATTACAGGCAAAGATATTATAGGCTTCCCGGTAGTTTACTGTGATCCAGTAGGCGTAGAGTTTGGCGACACCATAAGGGCTTCTCGGGTAGAAAGGAGTTGTCTCTTTCTGGGGGATCTCCTGGACTTTTCCATAAAGTTCGCTTGTTGAGGCCTGGTAGAATTTTGTCTTTTTCTCAAGACCTAAAATCCTGATCGCTTCAAGGATTCTGAGGGTTCCAAGAGCATCGGAGTTTGCAGTATATTCTGGAGTTTCAAAAGAAACCTGAACATGGCTCTGGGCTGCGAGGTTGTATATCTCGTCAGGTTCAATGTCCCGGATGAGCTTGATTATACTTGGGGAATCAGTCAGGTCTCCGTAGTGAAGATAGAAGTTGTTTGCTTTTTTATTGATGTCCTGGCACAGATGGTCTATGCGAGCAGTATTGCTCAGGGAGTTTCTGCGCTGCATCCCATGTACGATGTATCCTTTTTCCAGGAGCAGTTCTGCAAGATATGCCCCGTCCTGTCCAGTGATTCCTGTAATAAATGCGACTTTTGACATTTTTTCACGTCTCCTTTTGCATAATATCTATTGTCCACTGTCAAAGCAAATCCATATCGTTTCTTGTCATCATTTTTATCAGTTCTTCAAAGGTAACCCTGGGTTCCCAGCCGAGCATTTCTCTGGCTTTTGACGAATCACCGACAAGTAAACTTGCTTCGATGGGCCTGTAGAATGAGGGATCAATCTCTACCAGAACTCTCTCATTTGAGACGTCCTTTCCTACCTCATTAAGCCCTTCTCCTTCCCACTTGATTTCGATGTCAACTTCCCTGAAAGCAATTTCAACGAGTTCTCTTACCGAGTAAGCTTGTCCGGTTGCAATAACATAATCATCCGGTTTGTCCTGCTGGAGCATAAGCCACATAGCCTCTACATAGTCTCCTGCAAACCCCCAATCGCGTTTTGCGTTCAGATTTCCCAAATACAACTTATCCTGAAGGCCTTTTTTAATTCGTGAAGCAGCCTTTGTAATCTTTCGAGTTACAAAACTTTCTGGTCGTATAGGAGACTCGTGATTGAACAAAATTCCATTGCAGGCAAAAATATCGTAGGCTTCTCGATAGTTTACTGTGATCCAGTAAGCGTAGAGTTTGGAAACTGCATAGGGACTTTTTGGATAAAAAGGGGTACTTTCTTTCTGTGGAATTTCCTGGGAATTGCCAAACAATTCCCCTGTTGAAGCCTGGAAAAATCGCGTTTTTCTCTCCAGCCCAAGCGTCCGTATTGTCTCAAGAATTTTCAAAGGCGCCAGGGCATTTGTAAGTGTAGTATATTCAGGTCTTTCAAAGGAAATTTTTACATTACTTTGTGCAGCAAGATTGTATATCTCGTCAGGCTGAACCATCTGGATAATTCCGATCAGTTCTGCGTAATCTGTTAAGTCACTATAGTGCAGGTAAATATCTTTTTCATTCTTGAAGTCTGCTTGAGGGGGTCCTCTCCTGATTCCGTGTACAACATAGCCTTTTTTTATCAAGAGTTCAGAAAGATATTTTCCGTCCTGGCCATTTATGCCTGTGATCAGTGCAGTTTTTGTCAGTTTATTCACCTCTACACGGTCCAGATAGGTTTATCAAAGTTGACAGAATTTCTTTTAAACTTCTCAACTAGTTGAGTATATTATGTATTCCCCAATATTTTTGCACAATAATAACTTCGGGTGTGTTGAAAAACTCAAGACAGCGGAGTAATATATCCTGAAAAGAAGAATGAGCTCCCAACCTCAAAAATTGCTTCGGATACTGTTCACGGCTTATGGGCCAGAGTCTTTTGCCGGAACCTCCTGCGAGAATCCTCGTTTTCAATGTTTTCAACCCATTTTCTCTACTGTTATCTCTAGTGTTTTGTTTCATGATCTCGTGCAGGGTGCCGATAATACAAACTTCATTTTTTCCACTATGTTTTTACTGGGAGGTTGATACATATCTATCTCTAATTTTTATGAGAAACACATTACACTTATTTAAACTATTTGGTCTATATTTTTCAGGCTTCTTTACTGCATTTTTCCCTGTTGATGGCTCTAATTTGCGTTTTCT
>CAYSZA010000028.1:0-18390 GCA_964435275.1 uncultured Methanosarcinales archaeon
TTTTTAAATTAAAGCTCCAGACAAAGTATTATTAAGCTTTTTTCTTCCATTATTTTCTTCCATTATTTTCTTCCATTATTTTCTTCCATTATCTTGTACTCTTTGTAAGACTCAAAAAACTTTGAATAACAAAGTTTAATTCAGCTTGGTAGAGTAAGCTATTTAGAATTTTTAGTTTTCCTGATAGGGCTTAAATTTCGCAGGAATCTCCTGATCCCGATGGAGTTTGCCCAACTTTATATTTATCTTCAACAACGGTATGGTTGTTATTATGTTTTCTTGCGCTTTTCAATAGTCTTCCTATAGAATTGCAGCAACGGAGAAAAGCTATTTTGTTAAATTTTTGGCATTCTCTGGAGCAGTTAAAACTCAGCACTGGTTCTTCTAATAATTGACCTCTATGGATCAGAAGCTTAGAAAAGAGTGAATAGTCCTTCTTTCTCATCGGTTATTCCTTCACTCAGGTTTCACTTTTGAGATATCTCCTGAGTAAATTATTTGAAGTAGAATAATGAAAGTACAAAGTTTGAGGACGTTTAATGGGGAGAAATTTACTGTGTCTCACACTACTATTATTTGCTTCTTTACTTGCTTCTGTTTCAGCTGCTTCTGCAACCGATATAGTTCTCGACACTGCGCATCACCACCTTGGGGATAATTTTAAAGAAGAATTGAATCCAGGTGATCCGGAAGGACTGGTTTATACAGCTACTTTTACCCTGGATCCCTCAGTGGATGTAAAAAGTGCAGAACTTACATTGACAGGCAAGAGCATTCTTCCGGGATTAACAGACGAATTTTTAGATAAAGTCTACCTCAATGAAATAGAAATCGGAACCCTTAACGATTATATACCGGCAGAAACTCCGGAGTCCGTTGCAGTAAATATTACAATTCCTGTTCATCCTTCTCTTTTCTATTCAGGAAATAATACCATAAAAATTAGTGCCGGAAGTAATGCTAACGGCAGTAACTACGATGATTTTGAGTTTTACGATCTTTCTCTCCATTTAAGTGAAACCGAACCTGTAACCCTTGCTCCACCTTTAAAAGTTGCCTGGACTCATGACCTTTCCTGGAGGTCTATGGACGAGATTCCGGAAGTAGAAATCTTTGCTTCGGATGGGGTTCTCTACCTTTACGACTTTATTAAAGGTAATCTTATAGCTATTGATGCGAATACAGGTGAGCTTCTCTGGGATAAGAAATACGAAGAAGGAAATGTTAACCTGGAGCTTAAGGATAAGGTTCTATTTGTTGTATACTCTTCATACTCTTCAGGTATTGATGCACTGGATGCAAAGACCGGTGAACTGTTATGGAGTCGGTGTCCGGGAAACTGGCAGGGCGTTTCCCTTGTTTTTGGGAATACTTTGTTTGTCAGCGAGCATTTTGACAGCTATGTAACTGCAATTTATACTGAAAACGGCACTTCGAGATGGGCGTACGAAATCAACATACCAGACTCAGGAAACGGAAGCATCAATAGTTACTATATATCAGGTTTCCAGGCAAATAGTAATATTTTCGTATTCAGATATGATGTTCCTCGTAACCGCGGTTTAATTGCACTCGATCCAGATACAGGAAAAGAACTCTGGAGATATACGAATTTAAGAGAATACTCCCATGATCCCATCCTTTACAAAGACCTGATCTATATTGCAGGCGAAGAGATTATCGCGTTATCTGCTGAGTCAGGTGAGGAAGTCTGGAAAATAGACACTAATGAGTGGGTGACAAGGGTTGAAGTAAAGGATGATAAATTATTTATTAAAGAGGAATTACCTAACAATTCCTACAGATCTGTAGTATTAGATGCGAACACAGGAGAAATTTTGGAAGATCTCCCCTATCCAGGACTGTTAATGTCTTCTGTGATTTCTGATAAACATGCATATTCCACAAGCGGGTGCAAAATAAGTGTTTTTGATTCCAGTACAGGGGAACGTGTATGGAGAAGCAGCAGAATAAAAGGCGCTATATTGTCAGACCCAGTACTTTACAAAGACAAATTATATCTGGTTTCAAGTGACGGAACATTGTATGCCTTTGAGCACGGGAAAGGAGGACTATTCTTTACCAGGGGTCTCGAGGAATCTGCTGTACTTTACCTGCCCCCGGTTGCTACCGCTGGGATGATCTTTCTGCTGGCAGTGCTTTTGCGAAAAAACAAAAATAAAGCCCTTGTGTTTGGTTCCTGGCTGATAGCTTTAGTAGGAGTCCTTTTAATTTCTTTTATAGCCATACACCCGTATTTTATTGCATGGGACGCATTAGGGATACTGACTGTTATGGTCTTATTTGTTCTAGCTGTATTACTTTTCTTTGGGATTGCATACGTCGTGCATGGAATTTGGAAGAGGGAGAAATGAAAAATAAATGTAGGAATTTGGAAGAGGGAGAAATGAAAAATAAATGTAGGAATTTCCTGAAGCGAAAATGAATATATCTAACGAGAAACCATACCCTTTCGAGTTTGAACATATCCGGGTACCTAGAAATAAAAGGCTACCCGGAATAAAAAATAGATACTGATTTGATCGCCCATTCTTCTCTCCAACAGGCTTTTTAGGTTTCCAGCTTCTTAATTCATCTGCAGAGGGTCTACTTTCATATATTCCCTGAGTACGGTTGTTGCATAGCTTCCCTTTGGCAGCATGAACTCAAGAATAGCTTTTGATTTTCCTGAGTTCAGTTCATCATTTGCAACATCAAACTTTGGTTCAACCTGCAGGAGAACTTCTCTGCGCATACCTTTCGAACTCATCTCAGGAATTTCTTCTATATTGAAACCCTGTAGAGGAACTTTGAGTTCTTCAAGAACCAACTGCTCGATTTCTCCCGGAGTGCCTGAAGCAAACTCAGTATCGTAACCTGAAAGGGGGGCGGTTACGAAGGCCCGATTTTTTTTAATCAGGCGGTTCATGGCATTTACGGTTTCAACTGTCACTTTTTCGGTTTTTGATGAGTCCGGTAAGCCAAGATCATTCTTGAAACAGACAATATCACCTTCCACAGCCTGGTTTAAGGGAATGCCTTTTTCGATCCTGCGGCACAGGATTGTATTATATATAAAGGACTGATAGGCGTGTACGAACATCCTGTAGAGATTTTTCGGAAGAACCAGAAAAGCGCCTGCAAAGTCGTCCGGGTTCGCTATCAGATGGTTCATCATCGCCCTTTCGTGCCCTAACCGGAGAGGATAGGTTTTGAGTCCTTCCTTAAAATCGCGGGTCTCTTTTACAAACTGGCGAACTAGCTTTGTTTCTTCCGGCTCATCTGGAAAGGGTTCGGCAATGTAGAGCAGGGCAGCTTTTTCAAAATCTCCTTCTACAATGGCTTTTCCTACCAGATGCGTAACAGGGCGTACAGAGCCGAAACGCTGGATCCCGAAGAAGTTCGGAACACCTCCCTGACTCAGGATTTCGTTTGTGGTCTTTTCGAGCAGTTGTTTTGTCTCCTCATGTGAAAGGACTATGTTCCGGATGGTAATTATGAAATCATTTCCCCACAGGTCTCCTAGTTCAACGGATTTTCTGGAGCGGCCCAGAACTTTCAGCTCTACGTCTTTTAAGTGAACCTTTTCAATTTCAGAGGCATCAACATCAAAAATGCTGATCTTCTGAGTAGTAAGCGCACGTTTGTCCTTTGTGCCTGCAACACTGATCCGTTTCTGGCTTATTTGCAGGATTTTTGCAAGAGTTCGGGTCAGGTGATGCGTGTCCCAATCACGCTTTACAAGCTCAAGAACGAGGTATTTTCCTTCCTTTCCTTCCTCCCGGTTCGTAATCTCTTTAACGATAAAATCCTCCACTTCCTGGCGAAGCTGCCCTCCGAGGCCGTCGGTATCCGTGGAGTAAAGGTTTACTCCGATCTGTTTTTCAATTTCCGGCACTTGCATGGGTAAAAAACACTCCTCTATTACGTATCTTGCGAAATTATGAAGTCCACCTGGGGTTGATATCGATAGCTCTTACCTCTCTCGTGTTTACGAAGGTCCAGCTTCGGTATGTTTCGTTTCCTTCAGCCGTCTTAATTCTTGCCTGGGCTGTTTTTCCGGGAAGTCCACCTGCGTAAAGGCTTGATGTCGGGTCAAGCATCAGCCAGGAACCATATTCATCGGTAAGGTAATTCACATCGACATTTCCATAATAAGCCCTGATCCCTTTAACTGAAGCCTCAGTTGCATCGGCCCCATTACCTATATAAATCGCTGCAAAGGCGTGGCTGTTTGTCAGGTAGACCCGTGTTGTGCCTCCTATCGCTTCGAGCATGGACGAGAGAAGGATTGCCTGATCTTCGCAGTCTCCAGCTCCTATTTTCAGAGTAACGCTGGCAGGTTCCCAGATATCATTACCTCTTGGGTCGCTGACATATTCAACTTTCTCTTTTACCATGTCAAAAAGAGCGCAAACCTGATAGATATTATATGCTCCCGGATATGAGCGAGCCACTTCGGCTGCTTTACCCCTAACATCAGGTTCGGCCGGCTCTACGAGTCGGTTTATAGTTTCAAAGTAAGAAGCAGGATTATACCTGTATATTGGAGCCGATTTTACCGGCATGGGCTTCAGGTCTACAGTAAATGCCTTCAGGAAATAGGGCTCGTATTCGTGCCATTTGCCCTCTGAGGTTGAAGCAAGCAGCCAGAGGACAATGTTGAAACTGGCTTTTTCTTCTTCAGGGATCTGAACTGCGATTACACCAAGATCTTGCTCTTCACCGGGATAAATCGAAGCTGCGCAGTCTTCGGAATAAATCCAGCTCTCTGAGGCATTAACCGAAACCCCGTACCTGTCAATAAAGATTGGGTTTCGCCCTTCATTTTTGATACTTATTCTCATATAGCCTATTCCTCCCTGGAAAAACTCTGAGGTATGGTAGTTACTGCTCAGGGAGAAACCAGGCTGTAATGGAGTTCTCAGGACAGGCATGAGTTCTTTTTTCTTGGGGGAATATGTGGGTATCACCGGGGAAGTAAATGAAGCAGGCTCAGGCGTAAAAGTAACCTCCTGGCTTTCGGGATCCAGTCCCGAAATGATATAGTCTGCTACCTCATCTCTAAAATTCTCAATCGAATCCGAGGACAGTATTCCGGTAACTATAGCGAGTACAAAACATACGGACAAAACAGTAATTATTGAAGCTGCCTCTTTTCCTGAAACCCCTGAGTCCCTCATCATGCCCTCCCTGATCGAACACTGGCAGAACTTCTTTCCTCATCGAGGACCATCGTATAGATAGCTTCTGCTCGGTTTAATTTTAATGTGTCTTCCAAACCTGATTATCGGGTTCCGGCACTTACACAAGTTTAAGCTCCCGCGTAACTTTATCTATAAGTTCTTCCTTTGCCGGCCCTATTCCAAGAACTGTAACCGTTCCCGGTGGAATTTCCGTTAACCCTGCATCCTGTATAAGTGCAGTAGGGAGCCCTTCCCTCCTTGCTTTTTCCTTTAACTCGTAAAGGTCTTTAAGGGTAGGAACTTTCAGGACAACTTTTTTCTGCCCTCCTTCCTTCCACTTTTCAAGATCACTTTTGCTTGCCCACTCGGCAGCAGAAATGGCGGCATGAGCTACCTGTACTGCAAACTTACCTTTGGAAAGCTTTAGATCGTCCCTGGTGACTATACACTGTTTATATTCACTCATCCTTTGCCTCGGGCTTATTCAAGGTCTGTCTATTTCTTAATGTTTTCGATAAGAGTACGCGGATCTGCTTTACATTATATATCGGCTTTTACATTGATATTCCTATTATTTCTATTATGACCTATTCGGCCCCGGAGTAAGTGTTAAATTCTAAATCTTTTCCAGAATGTTACGATACTAAATCGATATTATGGTTGATCTCATTTATAACTCTTTCATAAAATTTTCTTCATGTGTTCCATAATGTATTCTGCAGGATTTATCCCCCAGGCATCAAAAATACCTTTTCCTGACGGTGTTCCATTGACTTCAAGGATTTGAGGTTTTCCTTCATCTCGGCTTGAATGAGTACCAATTTCTTTATTAAGATTCTCAGTCAAACCTTCTATGATATCTACCCCTGCAAAAGTTGTGCCTACTGCCAGGGCAGCTTTCTCAGCAATCTCCTTCTGTTCTTCCGTAAGCACACACCGGTCTGCATTTCCTCCCTGGCTCAGGTTGTTGACCCAGGAGCCGGGCGCTGCTTTACGGTAAATAGCCCCTATGGCAGTGCCGTCAACTACAAAGGCCCTGATATCCCTCCCCGGGTTCTCTATAAACTTCTGGATATACAGCATACCCCTTTCTTCAAGTAGCCTTTGAAGAGCTGCTTCCAGGGGTAAGGATTCTGCTTTTCTATCAGAAAACCGGACTTCCCCATACTTTACTCTCGCAATATCCTTCCCCTTGTATCCGAAAACGGGTTTTATGACGGCGTCTTCGAAGGCTGAGATTACTTTCAGGGCTGTCTCCACATTCTGGACGGCTACGGTTTCGGGTACAGGCAGTCCTGCTTTTGCCAGAAGATAGGAAGCATGATATTTATTTGCGGCATTCCGGATAGCTTCAGGGGAATTGACAACAGGGATTCCTTCGGCTTCGAGCTCCCGCAGGATATCAAACCTGAAAGAAACTCCTTCAAAAGTCCCTGCACCTGCATCTCTTACAATTACTGCATCAAGGTCGCAGAGTTTTATGTCTCCGACTCCGAATACGACTGTTGATTTCCTGGCTGCCAATTCTCCAGCTGTCGAATTCATGCTGACCTGTGCAGCCCTTAGATCCAGAACAAAAGGAAAAAAACCTTTTTCTCTCGCGGCTTCATTAAGTGCCCTGGCTGTCCAGTCTTCCGGGTCAGTAATTATAATCCCTACTTTTTTCATGGAGTATCATCAGGAGAATAACAGATCAAGTTTACGATAAGAGAGTACAGCAAAAGCGGAATATGGAAAATTTAAGGCTTTTTACGGTCTCACTGTGCGGTTCCTGATAAGGTAACCGGATTTCCAGGAAACGTAAAGGAGGGAAGAGAACATTTTTCTTCCCTTCGATCAGGTCTGTTCCGGTAAAGCTTCAAGCCCCTGCTTTTTTCGGTATTCATTAATTGCTCTGTGGATAGCTTCCCTGGAAACGACAGAACACTCAAGTTTGCCTGGGGGCAGGCCTTCAAGAGCTTCAGCGACGGCCTCGTTTGTAAGGGCCCAGGCTTCTTCCAGGGTCTTGCCTTTAATCATTTCGGTTGCCATGCTGCTGGACGCAATTGCTGCCGCACAACCGAAAGTCTTGAATTTCACGTCTTCAATCCTGCCATCCCGTATTTTAAGGAAAACTCTCATGTGGTCTCCATGTGGGTTTCCTGCTTCTCCAACGCCGTCAGCGTCTTCTATTTCCCCTACGTTTCTCGGATTCATAAAGTGGTCCATAACTTTTTTATTATACACAAAACTCCCCCAGTTCTTACATTCTTATACACTTTCATTCTTATACACTTTCAATTTATTTCTCACATACATTTCCAGGCTTATAGAAAGGAGATATAGTTCTCAGCCTTTCGACAATTTCAGGCAGGACTTCAAGTACATAATCAATATCTTCTTCGGAATTGTCATCACCAAGGGTCAGGCGAAGGGTACCCTGAGCTATTTCCGGAGGCAGCCCTATTGCTCTGAGTACATGTGAGGGATCAAGAGAACCTGAGGAACATGCACTGCCTGTAGAACTGCAGATCCCCATCTCGTCAAGCATGAGAAGCAGGGACTCACCTTCAATATACTCAAAACTGAAATTGAGGTTATCCGGAAGACGCTTTTCCGGATGCCCGTTCAACCTGCAACTGGGAATTCTCAGGACTCCCTCAAGGAGGCGGTCTCTCATTTTTCTCATCTTCCGGTTGTGCTCCTCAAGCTTTGCTGTTGCAAGTTCAATTGCTTTTCCCAATCCTACGATACCTGCAACGTTCTCTGTTCCTGCTCGCCTTTTGCGTTCCTGGCCGCCTCCGTGCATGTAATTGTCGATTTCTGTCCCTTCTCGCAAATAAAGCGCTCCAATTCCCTTGGGCCCGTAGAACTTATGAGCGGAAAGGGAAAGCATGTCTACGTTCCTGTCTTTTTTTCCCATCTCAAGGGGGATTTTGCCTATTACCTGCACGGCATCGGTATGGAAAGGAATTTCATATTCCCTTGCAATCTCACCTATTTCAGGAATCGGCTCTATTGTCCCGATTTCATTGTTTGCATACATCACCGAGATAAGGATCGTATCTTCTCTGATTGCAGCCTCCAGTTCTACAGGGTCTACAAGCCCGTACCTGTCTACAGGCAGGTAGGTTACATCAAAATCCTGTGTTTTCAGGTACTCACAGGGGTAGAGCACGGCATGGTGTTCTATTGGCGTGGTTATGATATGTTTTCCTTTCTTTCGCCTGGCAAAAGCCGTTCCCTTGATAGCCCAGTTATCGGACTCGGTTCCTCCTGAGGTGAAATATACTTCTTCAGGATTGGCTCCCAGAGCCTTTGCAAGTTGCTCACGGGAGGTTTCCACTGCCTCTTTACCTTCTCTCCCTATTGAATAGAGGGAAGAAGGGTTTCCGAAGCGTTCTTTCAAAAAAGGCAGCATAGATTCAACCACTTCAGGTTTTGTGAAGGTAGTGGCTGCGTGGTCCATGTAAACAAAGCGCTTTTCTCTCATCAGAACCCCCTACGAAAATAGGAATTTACTCAATATGAATTTATTGCATATTTCGTTTTCTGGAAGCTTTGATCTCTACACCTTAAGGATAATTCCTTTTCCTGCCCGGAAAACTTGTTTTTCAATGGAAGCGGTTTTTGACCCATTCAAAATAGTAAAGAACCTTACCTTAATAGTTTATGATACTACCTGACTTTTTTGATATAATTTAGCTACCTTTGAACTACAGTAATCAGAGTTATTTCCGATATTATACGCAAGTCGATTTATATATAAATGCAATTTACATATAAATCAATATATCTACGAATACAGATCCTTAAAACATCAGGCGCTGTGGTACCCGGTAGTGAAAGGGCACCGCGCATAAGCTCTAAGACAATCTCTAATGGAGGACCAGCCTGTTGGACTTGACACTTTAAGGATTATGCGAAGTAGGGAAGACTTCCCGGATCACCGCCTTAAGACCGACCAGACCGGTAACACGAGCTAATTCCAGTAAACCGAAAATTAGATATATGGGAATTTTATAGTCCCATCTCAATCAGGTGGAGGGAAAGACAAACTTTGCCAAAACAATTCTCAATCATTTTAAGCATATATTTTCTGGGTGAAATGATACAGAAAATCTCAGGGCTGCCGATCCCGGGCAACGTTATTGGAATGCTCATCCTTTTTTTCGGCCTGTATACAGGCATAATTAAACTCGACATGATAGGCAAAATAAGTGATTTTTTGCTTGAGAACCTGGCTTTTTTCTTTCTTCCCGCAGGGGTCAGCCTTATAACCTGTTTTGCCCTGCTTGAAGGAAAATGGACAGCGATTCTTATGGTTTCCCTTATTTCTACCGTTATAACTCTGGCTGCAACAGGGCTTACAGTGGAACTTGTTAAAAGGTCTCTCAGGGGAAAGCCGTCAAGAGCAGCCTGCGGCACAGAAAATGAAGGCGGTGCAGGCTATAAGAGTGTGAAGACAATGAAAGTGGATACGGGACGGACACAAAAAAAGTACATACCTGTGAGAACGGAACCAAAGAGGTGAGCTGAAGTTGCAGATAAATCTTCTAAATGAATTTCTCAATGAATTTCTCAATACTCCCCTGTTTGGGATCTTGCTCTCTTTAATAACCTTCCAGATAGGCACACTCCTGTATAAGAAGACCAGGATTTCTATCCTCACCCCCTTGCTTGTAGCCTCCGTGCTTGTAATGGTTTTCCTCCTTTATTTCGGGATAGATTTTGAGACTTACAACCTTGGAGGTGATTACATTTCCTTCTTCCTCGGGCCTGCAACCGTGGTTCTTGCAGTACCTCTTTATAAAAAGATCCGGTTGTTGAAAAGTAACGCCCTCCCTATCCTTGCAGGGATAATTACAGGCTGCGTAGCCGGAATTTCGAGTATTCTCACCCTTTCTTCCCTACTAGGACTTGATGAGGTCATAAGCAGATCTCTTGCCCCCAAATCCGTAACCACGCCTATCGGACTTGAGATCTCAAAACAGATTGGCGGCCTGCCTGCAGTAACAGTAACTGCAATCGTATTTACCGGAATTGCGGGAGCTGTCATGGGACCATATATCTGCCGATGTTTCAGGATAAAAGATAAAGTTGCAGTCGGCGTTGCAATCGGCACTGCATCCCACGCGCTTGGAACCACAAGGGCGATAGAACTTGGAGAAACCGAAGGAGCAATGAGCGGGCTTGCGATAGGAATTGCAGGCTTGATTACGGTTTTTCTGGTTCCCCTGCTGCTTTACGTCTTCGGGAATATATCCTGAATTGTAAATAGCTTATCTTTAGCAGGTGAGATTATAGCTTCGGGCGCAAACATTTATGCATTGATCCTGATGCTCTCAATAGCCTTTTCCGGGTTATCGGAAATTTGTGTACATTTTCATCTGCCACTGACCGTTCTGTATCTTTTTTCTTATTATCCCTTTTGCTATTCCCACATAGATCTCTCTTATCTGGGGTATGAGCATGGAGAGCCCTATTATATCGGACAGGAATCCCGGGGTCAGAAGGGCAAAGCTGCCAATTAGCACGAAGAGGCCGTGCAGAAGTTCGTTTCCGGGCATATATCCCCTGCTTGTTGCCTCCTGAAGCTCGCGGAGCACACGGAAACCCTGAGATTTTGCCAGATAAGCGCCCAGGCTTGCAGTTATCAGGATAATAAGTACGGTATTTAAGGCCCCGATTATTCCTCCTATTTTGATGATCAGATAGAGTTCAATAATTGGGATAATCAGGAAGATGGAGAAGAGTTTCAAAAACATGCTGATCATTTTCAAAATTCTGAATCTTTGAATCTTTATTAGTACTGATACGTACTTATTAACAATTATCAATACATCTTAACACAAATATCTTAACACAAATATCTTAACACAAATATCTTAACACAAATATCTTAACACAAATATCTTAACAGAATATACCTTAACAAAGTTTTTTGTCTTAGTTTCAAATCTTACAGTGGGAGCTACTTTCCTTCTTATATATTTTCCTTTGGGTTATTTCCTTAAAAACTCATTTTCCGGAGAGCCTTAAAAAATATATGAGTATATACCATCGTATCTAATAACTTAATGTACGCCGGGTCTGAAATTAAAGGGCCTGAAATTAAATTCGCAATACCAGCCGCGACGCTAATGCGCATGGCCGGCAGCTAAAACTAAACTCATAAAGGTGGCAAGAAAAGGCAAGAACAGAGCAATATGGAAGAAAAGCATGAAAGAAACGAAAAATAAGGAAAACGGAGTAAAAGGCATGAAAACAGAACAGCTCCGAGGGAGATGGATGGCGCCCGGGATAGGAGCCGGTGCTGCCCTGGGAATTCTCTTTGGAAATCTCGTCCTCGGTCCGGCAATTGGTTCTCAGACCACAGGTTTTATCCTCGGTATGTCTATGGGTGTAGCCCTTGGTCTCGTTTCTGGATTATCTGTAAGTTCAGGACAGAGCCATAAAACTCAAAACAAAGAAGAAAAAGATAACTGAGGCAAGCATTAATTGACAGATTTCAATTGATAGAGTTTACTTGATACATGTCCAGCACTGATACACTTATTTTCGCCGATTTTCGATCCACCCAGTTAAGCTTATATCTTCCGAGTTTACTATTTACTTGTTTTCCAGGGCCGTTTACTCTTTTCCCATTTAAATCAATCTGCTGGACATTTCTTTTCAATTGGATATTATAATCATCATGTTTTTATAAATACATATTTATTTTTCTTGCTTTCCCCGTTTCAACAGGGCTAATTTTATCCTGCAAAGCTCGTTTTGTCAGGAAAATGCTGCTGCTTTAAGCAGACAGCTGTTTTATTTAGCGATACAAAGGGATAGTCTGTTATATGATAGCTATAATATTATGTTCGTAATCTAACGGACTATTAAAGAAGTAATACTATACCCTGGATTCTACGCACTACGAACGCACTAATATATTCTATTAAATGTAAAATATACTCCGGATGTTACAATGATAGTTTAACCTATCCCCTAAAAAAAGGCATTTACTTTTCTGAGGTGCCGGATATATGGACTTCGATGCAATTGATGACTTTGTATATAATGTTATTGGAACGATCGGATCCGACCAGAAAAACCTGTGCTCAGCAGTTGATTTTGCCCTGGAACTTGCGGAAAGAAAATCCTTCTCCCCCAAAACCTTGCTTGACCTTTCCAGTGCCTGTAAACAGCAGAAAATGGTCATGGAAGAATACGTTTTCGCAAAAGCCTGTTTTACAAGGGCCTCCGGAAAACTCCGTGAGGATGCCTGTTTTGCTCTGGGTACCGCAGCGCATGTTCTGGGCTTTTCCCTCGAAGCGGAAGCAAGCTATCTGGAGATTCTAAAAGAAAATCCCGAGAATGGAAATGTAAGATGTGCCTATGCCGAGCTTCTTTTAGAGCTTGGAAAGACTGAGGATGCCGAGAAGGAATATAAAGCAGTACTTGAAAGCTCTCCAGAGCATGTAAAAGCGAATGCAGGGTATGCTTACCTGCTGACCGAGTATGGGTATATAAGGGAGGCCGAAGAGTACTACTCAAAGGCGCTTATGGTTGATCCTGATTATGTCCCTGCCAGAGGCGGATACGCAAATCTGCTTTTTGAACTGGGAAGGCTTAGAGACGCGGAAAAGGAATACCGGCTTGCAATAAAACTGGATCCTGAAGATCCAAGCCTCCACCACAACTGCGGTGTATTACTTTCTTTCCTGGGGCGCTTTCCAGAAGCTGAAGCTGAATACAGAAAAGCTCTTTCTCTTAATCCAAGACACAGGCGGACTCTTTTTAATTATGGAAATCTCCTTGCAAGAGAAGGCAGGGTTTCGGAAGCCGAAGCGCAGTATATGGAAGCTCTTGCCCTTGATCAGAACGATGCAAAAGTCCATTCCAATTATGCCAATCTCCTGGCGCGCTTTGGAAGACGGTACGAAGCTGAAATGGAATACAAGAAAGCGCTCAGCCTGGACCCTGAGAGTGCCGAAGGACATTACAGCTACGGAAACCTTCTTTCGGAGATGGGGCGCTTCTCTGAAGCCGAGGATGAATATAAAAAGGCTCTTGTCCTGAACCCGTATTACCCTCCCCTTCACTACAGCTACGGCCTTCTTATGAGGAAGATGAGACGCTTTGATGAAGCCAAGAAGGAATATATGAAGGCCATGCAGCTCGATCCGGATATAGGGAGCAAGATGACAGAGACCTGGATCATCCTGGACTAAAATAAAGATCCCTAACTTTATCTGTGTCCCCCTAACTATTTTCCGATCAAAATAACATCCAACCCGGCATTTTTCTTTTTTACTCTGATTGGTTTTCTGACATATGTATCGATGCGTCCTGGAAATATACAGTAGAGTTTTTAGGCTAGTTATTTTTAACAGGAATAAGCTCTTTATCAGAGTACGCTTTTCCTTATTCCTGCTGGTTCCCGAAGACAAAAAGTTTTATCTCTTCTTTTTCAAACAGGGCAAAAGCTGCCGCATTCCCGAGTCCGACATAATCCGGGCAGGAAAAAAGGGAGAGCAGTTTTCCGTCAAACCACCACTCATATCCTTTTTCAAGAGCCTCATGGCCTCTTACTATTCTTTTCAGGTTATTTGTCTCTAAAAAACCGTCTACAATGTCTGGCCCGAATCTCTTTACAGTCGAACCTCTGTTTGAAGCGGTGAGTCCGGGAAGTTTCGAAGGATCGTTCCAGAGATACGGAAAAGCTTCTCCTTTGCTTATCTCATCAATGCTGCCGGTTCCGTTTATCCCGCCATGTACGCAAAATGTGTGCCCTGAGAGTACAGCTGCTATCGGCATCTTATCGTATGTCCGGCTGACCTTCAGGAGAAAACCCTGATCAAAACCTACTTCCTCAAAAAAACCATAGTAGAGGTTCATATCCACAGTTTCGTGATTTCCCCTGAGAAGGAATACATTCTCAGGATCTTCAAGCTTCAAACGGAAAAGACTTAAGAGGACTTCGGTACCTTGCGGCCCTCTGTCCACATAATCTCCGAGAAAAAGAATACTGTTACAATTCATTTCCTGCCTTCTTGCTATTACGAATTTGAGTGCCTGAAGATTCCCGTGGATATCTCCTATAATCATTACCGGTTCTTTATCAATTCGAAGCACTGCAGGTTCCGATTCTAGAATCTTGTCTATATCAGGGAGAAGGAGAAGCAGTTCTTCTTTTGCGGCTTTTTTCCTGGAGACCTTTCCTAATTCCACGGGCTCACCTATGTTTATTTGATATGCCATCAGGCTCTTAATTTTCGCTTGTAAAGGCAGGCTTATAAGTGTCAAAGTCTAAAATCAAGTATTGGTAAACTTGGATGTTCAGGTAATTAAAAGTTCAGGCAATCAAAAGTAAGGCAACTAAGAGTCAGGATGATTAGAACTCCTAAAAACCAGGAAATTGGGTAAACAATAAATTTCTATTTACCGTATGTATGGGGGCAGAATAGTGGAACTTGATATCAATGAGCAGGATCCTGAAGATATGGATCTTACAGATGTTGTGCTTGAATACGATGATATCGTCTCTGCAATCTCAGTTCTGGAAAAGCGCAGAGAGGAATTGAGAACCCGTATCCTCAATACCCTGGCAGAAAAAGACATCGATGTGTTGAGAATAGGGAATGTGGAGCTCAGGCGGCAAAAAGTTGAATGGAAACTCTGGCGCATCAACAGGCTAAAGCCCTATCTTATGAGAAAAGATCTCTGGGATATAGTCGAATCGGTTGACAGGAGAAACATCAGCAGATTGATAGAAAAAGGCATCCTGACTGAAGAGGAACTTAAGGGCACATATGATGTAGAGACCCGGTACAGCTTGCATGTAAGCAGGGTCTGAATGGACTGAGAGAACTTGCTGAATGGAGGATGGAGAGACTTATGGCAAAGGGCTGGATACGACCAGTCAGATATAAGCAGGGTCTAAGTGAACAATTAAAGTAGAATATGAGTGAACAATTGAAGTAGAATATGAGTGAACAATTGAAGTAGAATCCGAATTAATTGGAGAACTCTTCAGGACAGGACTCAGTGACGAGTTCGTTTCATCCTTCCTTTCCGTACTCTCGACTCTTTTAACTTCACTCACTATTTTCGATACTGTAATTATTCTTACTTCTAAATTTTAATTTCATAGTAATACAGCCAACTATTTATATTCAGCCGAATAAAGTCTCTTTAGAGGTAAATTTCAGGAGGTTTTTAAGCACGGAGATTGATGCTGTAGACAGGCTGGTTTTTCACGTAATCGAACAGGTTGCAGCTGATAATTGTGATCTCGATAAGGTCATTGAGTTTGTCGTTTCCTTATCAAACGAGCATTCGCTTTCCCAGGAAATCCTGCTGAAACTTTCATCTATTTTTGGTAAAGACTCGATGTACAGGGAGAAATATGTAATTTCCCGGGCATGTGCTTCACTCTTCTCAGGAAAATTCCGGGAAGATGCGCTTATGGAGGCAGGAAAAACAGCTTTTCTGCTGGGATTTAATGAACTTGCTGTACGTGAATTCAATGAGTTGCTCAGGGAGAACCCTGAAAATGTAGAGGCTCTTTGCGGATATGGGACCGTTCTGGCGAGGAAGGGGGAAACCGATGCTGCAAGGGTTCAATACGAAAAAGCCCTGAAGCTTAATCCTTTCCATGTGGGTACACTTTGCAGCTATGGCTGCCTGCTTTACAGGCTCAAAAAAATGGACGAAGCTGAAGAGGTGTACAGCAGAGCTCTGATTCTTGACAGGGAGAATGTGAGCGCTCACTGCGGGTATGGGATTCTTCTTTCCAAACGCGGGGAAAGGACCGAAGCCAGTTACCACTATACTCAAGCTCTTAAGTATGGTCCTGACCATGTTGAATCTAATCTCCGCTATGCCCGTCTTCTTGAAGAAAAGGGAGAACCCCTTGAAGCTGAAAAATATTACATCGTAGCCCTCAAAGCCGACCCTGAAGACCCACTCCCGCATTTATTCTATGCCCGTTTGCTTGCAGAACACGGGTTCATTCATGGGGCAAGGGTTCACTTCAGGTATGCCCTTAAACTGAATCCTGAGGATGTTGAAGCCCATTGCGAGTATGCCATGCTGCTTGCCAGATTCGGGCACAGGCACGAAGCTGAAGTCCAGTATAAAAAAGCCCTTGAACTTGACCCCGGGCATTTCGGAACCCTGCATGGATATGCGGATTTGCTAAAAGAAAAAGGGCAGTACGCAGACGCCGAGGAAATTTACAGGCAGGCTGAGTTCTTCAAACGGAGTGCCTGAAGCCTGATCAGTACAGCCTGACCGGTTCAATCCCCATTTTTTCCATCAGACAGGCAGGAATATCGAGGACTTGCAGTACCGAATCTATAACAATGCCATCGGAAGTTGCCACGATTATATTATTTTCCGGATTTCCTCCCCTGGCTTTCAGCTCGAAGTCCGCAGTTTTTGAGGTTTTTGCCTCGCCTGAAATACCATATTCTTTCAATTTGCGGCGGACAAAACCCGCAAGTTCCCCACTCCGGCTGATCTGGGCGTCAAAAAGAAAAACAACTGATTCTGGACCTGCTTCTGAAAGAAATCTGAAAACTGTGTCGAGGGCTTCCTCAATATCTTCGGCTTGCTTTGCCTTGCTGAAATAGTAACGGGTATCTCTTATGTATCCGTCATCACAGAACCACATGGTTTCTCTTTTTAGCAGGCTGTCCATACTCAGCAGGACATTATACCCGTCAAGGAGAAGATTCCTGTCTTTTATGCCTGTACAGGTTACTTTTTTGTTAATTCTGGAAACTATCCTGTCTGGGGGCATAATCACTCTTGTGAGAATGTGCCTTTCTTCCAGACTGAGCTGGAAGTGGTCAGCCACAAAACGGATAGTCGAAAACTTGGGATAACCCCATCGGAGTATGCTTCGTATATCCCGCGCAGGTTTGAGTAATTTCTCTTTGAGTAATTCTCCTTTCAGGCGCGGATCAGAAAGATTATCTGAACTTTCATGCAGATCTCTCATTCGCGGTTGTCTCCTTTTAGGAAGGGAGTTCTTTAAATGAGTGAAGATATATCTTATATATACATATCTGCGCAAATAAAAATAACAATTTGTGGTCTCAGGCCTCGATTTGCCTGATTTTTGTTTCGGTTCTGTTTACTTATCTTGGTTTTCAGCTGTGAGCCAGTTCATGGTTCCGGCTGGAGGGTTGTGTTATGGAAGTATTGTGGCTGGCTCAGGAAGAAGTAAAAAGTGTTATGGATATGAATTCTGATATGCAGGTAGTGGAAAGAGCTTTCAGGCAGCATGGGCTTGGCAGGGTACAGATGCCTCCCAAATCCTACCTTTACTATACAGCCTATAACGGGGACCTGCGGACAATGCCTGCGTATCTTGAAGATGAGAATATTACTGGAGTGAAGATTGTAAATGTTCATCCAGGAAACCCGGATCGCGGGCTTCCTACGGTAATGGCGCTCATCGTTCTCATTTCCCCGGAAACAGGTGCTCCTGTAGCAATTATGGATGGAACCTATCTGACCGATATCCGGACCGGAGCTGCAGGTGGGATTGCAGCAAAATACCTGGCAAGAAAAGATTCAAAGGTTATAGGCCTGATCGGGGCCGGAAACCAGGCAAAGACCCAGCTCGAAGCCCTCTGTGAAGTTTTTGATCCCGAACTGGTAAGAATTACCTCCAGGACAAAAGAGAGTTCCGAACAGTTTATCCGGGAGATGGCAGACACTACTCCATGTGAAATTCGTTATGAGGAAAGCATTGAAAATACCTGTGACTGTGATATCCTTGTCACCACCACTCCGACCAGAAAACCTATCGTAAAAGCCCAGTGGATCAAAGAAGGCACTCACATAAATGCAATAGGGGCTGATGCGGTAGGAAAGGAAGAACTTGATCCTGAACTTTTAATCCGCTCAAAAATCGTTGTGGACGACCTTGTCCAGGCTCTTCACTCCGGTGAAGTAAATGTTCCTCTCTCCAAGCACTATATTTCGGAAAACGATATTCATGCCCAGCTAGGTGAAGTGATTGTCGGCCTGAAACCGGGCAGGACAAGTGATGAGGAAATCACGATTTTCGACTCAACAGGCCTTGCCATCCAGGATGTTGCAAGCGCACATCTGGTTTATGAGAGGGCTATCGGTAAAGGGCTCGGCCGGCAAGTCCTCATGTTCTGAATCGCAAACTTTTTCAAAAAAAGTTTGATCAAAAACGACATTGAGGCGTGATAAA
>CAYSZA010000029.1:0-2962 GCA_964435275.1 uncultured Methanosarcinales archaeon
TCATAGAGTCTTGTGACAACGCCCATACCGACCATGAGAGCGTCATCGATAAGAGCAATAGGGTCCTTGCCTGCATCGATTGCTGCCTGGAGACCCTCGATAACGTCATCTTCTTCTCCTTCGAAGATGGCCTTTGCGATCGGGTAAATTAGTTCGTCCTTAGGATAGATCTCTTCTGCGGCTTCTTCAGGCGTCATTGCCTTTTCCAGAGCCACATTGTATCTGGTTAATACCTTTTTCAGACTTGCCTCTGTAAAGTCCAACATATTTCTAAACCTCCGTTTTAGTTTTTAGCAAAAAGGCCACTGCCGCTTCCGGGTCTGCAGTCCCGAACATGTTCGGCGTCGTGAGGTTCCGGTTTTACCTCCGTGGAGTCTCTGCTTTCGGGGGCGTTCAGCTCTGAAAAATCTTCAATGTACCCATGATCTACAGGACTTTATCTCCAGATTTTTCAGTACCTACCAGCGAAAGAATTTTCTCCGTTTTACCAGAACTTTTCCTTTTTTATTGATTCGCGTGTCTTTGATGTTGACAAGCGTATACAGCATAATTAGGGGAAATCATCACATATACCATAACCGACGGGAATTTTTTCCTGGTTTTTACAGGGCAATGTGAGGTCCGAAATTTTGAATCTATTGTACAGCTTTTTATCCTAAAATTTTTTGCTCTTTCTTTTCCTGATAAACGAGCCGTAAATTTTTGAGTCTAACTGGCCGGAGATCTCAATCTCTTTCAGACGCGTATGTCCAGAACATTCTATATCTTTTTAAACAATGTGATTATTCAGATAAAGCCTGTCAAAAATTTCAATGTTCATACTGTACTCTTTCAATCTCAGACAACTAGATTATTTTGTTAGTTAAGGCCTCCGTGACTTTATACTCTACTTAATGATATCGTTTTCACGGAAATTCAGGATTTTCTCGAAACTTCTGGAATTATATTGTTTAGATTCCCTCACGTCTAAAATTATTCATCCAAATCCTTTTATATAAATGGATGTATCGAATATCTCCGTATCTGGCACAAACGCTTTTTCCTATTCAGGTCTTACAGGACCAGATTGGAACTCAAATTTTCATCCGTCTTTGTGCGGAGATTTTAGTGTCGTATGATGCAGATATTCTATATTTATACTAAAAACGCGATAGAAGTGGTTTGAATGCAACATGAGTTAATAGATGTCGTATTTCGTTCCCAGAAAAGAAGAGACCTCCTTTTACTCTTGGGAGAGGAACCAAGAACAATGGAAGAAATTAAAGTCCTCCTTGATGTTTCTCCCACGGCTATCTTACCCCAGATCAAAAGGCTTACAGACAGTGACCTGGTTATTCAAAAAAATGGCAGCTATGAATTGACAGATATGGGAGATCAGGTATTTAAAAAAGTCCAATCCCTTGTCAATATCCTCACTTTACTCGAACGTGACAATTACTGGATTGAACATGACCTCAGCGGGATTCCCCAGTATCTTCTCGACAGAATAGGTAATCTGAAGGATTGCAAACTGGTTGAAGCCGATCCTAGCCAGATTTTTGAGCCGAGTACGGAACTTCTGAATTTTTTCTCCTCCTCACGTTATCTTATGGTATTTTCATCCTTTTACAGGCCTGAGTTCCTTCATCTTTACACAAAACTCGGAAGGATGGAGTCAAACGTTACCCTTATTTTCACGGAGTCTGTACTTGAGAAAGTCCTGCACAATTATGAAAAGAAAATAAGGAAACTTGCCACGCTGCAAAATACCGAACTTTTTGTCTGCAATGATGGGGTCAAACTGGCTGAACTCATGGTATCAGACCGTGGGATGATGATTTCTCTCTTTGACAGTAACGGGAGGTTCTACCACAATTACATGTCCTGTTCCGAACCTGAAGCCGTAAACTGGGCAAGGGAACTTTTTGAATTCTATAAATCAAGAGCCTGGCAGATCGAAAGCGAAAAGTGCATTGATAATTTTGTCTATACAACCGAAAACGGAGCTCTCCCGGAATCTATGTTGCTCAGCCTGCAATGAATAATTAAGGTGATCCGTAGGGTAAATTGCAAGGTAGTCTGTAAAGCGACTTATGTAGACTTAAAGTAACTTATGTAGACTTAAAGTAACTTATGCAGACTTAATCTTCAAAGTCAGATCCCCAACCAAATCCAGATATCACTCAGGAGTTCTTTTCACGAGGTTAGATTGAATGAGTATGGAACTGCAGTTAATAGATACAGTTTTCTTTTCGGACAAGAGGAAAAATTTGCTTCTACTACTGAAGGACGGGCCAAAGACAATTGAGGAAATTAAGACCGGGCTTGAAGTAAGTTCCAGTCCTATAATGGCGCAGATCCGCATCTTACTCAAGGAAGGGCTACTGGTGCAAAAAGGAGATAGTTACGAACTCTCAATAAAAGGAAAACTTATTGTTCCCAAGATGGAACCTCTCCTTTCAACTTTTAAGATCTTCGATGATAACCATGACTACTGGGTAAGACAGGATTTGCGGACCCTTCCTCCTCACCTGCTGGACCGGATTGGAGAGCTTGGAAGCTGTAAAGAGCTCCTACCCGATAGAACCCATATCTTTGATTACCCTCCTGAAATTATGGGTCCTCTCTACGGGTCAAGGACAGTTATGGAAATCTCTTCGTTTTTCCGGCCTGGATATCCGAGCCTCTATCTGGACCTTGCAAAAAGAGGTATTGAAGTCTCGCTTGTTCTTGAAAGGTCAATCTATGAAAAACTGATCTCCGACTACAGGGCAGAAGCAGAAGAATTCTTAAATCTTGAAAATACGCGTCTTTTTGTCTGCGATGATAAAATTGAGCTTGCTTCCAGCATTGTTACCGATCGCTTTATCTCCCTGTCCATGATCTCTAAAGAGGGAAGGTACTATAATCATGAGATGGTGAGTTTTGAAAAAAGTGCCCTTGCCTGGGGACAGGAACTTTTCAATTATTACAAAGATATGTC
>CAYSZA010000029.1:3062-6715 GCA_964435275.1 uncultured Methanosarcinales archaeon
AAAAAAGTGCCCTTGCCTGGGGACAGGAACTTTTCAATTATTACAAAGATATGTCCGAACAGGTCACTGAGATTTAACTGAAATTTATCTGAGGTTAACTTGGATTTAACAGAAATTTGACTGAAATTCAACTTGGATTTAGCTGAGATTTGACTGAAATTCAACTTGGATTTAGCTGAGATTTGACTGAAATTCAATTTGAACTCAAATTGAGTTCAAGTTTTTTGCCCCAAAGTTTGAAATAGTCATGAGTCCCAGCTTCTTTAATCGATGAAAAAGCAAGGTTTCCCAGCAATCGTTGATGAAAACACTGAGATCCTGGTTCTCGGGTCCCTTCCGGGCGACGTCTCTATCAGGAAGCATCAGTATTACGGGCATCCAGGCAATGACTTCTGGAGACTGCTCGGTAGTATTATCGGAGAAGACCTTCAGGGCATGAGTTATCAAAACAGGCTTGAGACTCTGAGACGTAAGAAAATAGGACTCTGGGATGTATTTAAGGCCGGAAAAAGAGAAGGAAGTGAGGATGCAAAGATAAAAGACCAGGAGCTGAATCAATTTTCAATGCTGAAAGAAATAGCCCCGAACCTGAGGCTTGTGCTTTTTAACGGTAAGAAATCCGGAGAATACGAACCGGTTATAAAGGCAATGGGGTATGAAACAAAGGTCCTTCCCTCCTCAAGCGGGGCAAACCGGCGATTTCTGAAAAATAGGAAGTCAGAATGGGAAGCAGCTTTCAAGCGTTGATAGGCTTTTCCCGACCCCACTCTCTTTCCATTTTTCGAATTTCTGGAGTTTTGTCCACAGATAAATCTTTAATATGATTTCGGTTTTTTCTGGGGTTTTTTCTGGTTATCTGACCTCTATAGCCTGTATGGGACAGGCTTCTTCACAGGCTCCGCAGTCCACACACTCTTCTTCATCTACGACTGCACAACCTTCATCCTCATCAATAATTATTGCTTCTACAGGACACTCTTCTACACAGGTCCCACAGCCTGTACATTCTTCTTTCTTGACTTTTGCTGGCATATTTTATAACTCCTTTATTTCGTTTTCCAATTTTTCTGTACTATTCTTAGATTGTCCTCATCCACTCAGATTTGTTCAGATCAGGATCTTCCATGTACACCGGGGTTTAGAAGCTAAATCAGTTTGAGAACCTAAGTTAATCTGAACCCATTTTATTTATGTTATTTTATATATAAATTTATTCTTATAAATACACATGCTATTTTGCCGGCAAACCTTCCTTTTTTGTTCTTTTTCACTCCCCGATTATCTTGTCCTTTCCCAGCCTCTCTATAATTTCAAGCAGTTTCCTTTTGCGCCTGTTAACTTCCCTTATTTCTCTGATATAGTTTTTCCACTCTTCTTTTTTCCCGGTGGATTCCAGAGTTTCCTTTATCTTCCGGAGATGCACTGATGCTGCTTCATATGAGCTTACTTTTGTTTCAGAGATCAAATTTTCTGCAAGTTTTTTCCATATCTCGATCGCAATTTCAGGATATTTGCCCTTTATCGCATTTGCAATTTCGTTTTCTGAAATGGAGTTCCTGTATTTTTCGGCTTCACCTTTGCTTTTTTTAAGTTCGCCATACAAGTCGGCTACTTCTTCAGCATTATTTTCTTGAATAGCTATTTGTATTAACAGGTCAAGGACAGGAGCTTTAATTTTACTTAGTGACCCCGCCTCCAGCAGCCCTGTTTTCGGAAGAATTCCGGGAAGGATTGAATCTTCCGTAATTCTGGTCTCGCTAGCTGGAAGTTCTCCCTTTCTCAGGTAATGGAGGGCAGCTTCCCGGATCTCTTTCCATTTCCCGATTTTTCGGGAGGCTTTCTGCATTCCGATGTAGCTGGCCAGTTGTGGAAACCTGAAAAACTCTTCTGTTTCGAGGGCAGCTATAAAAAGCCAGTCCCCTTCTTTTTCTTTAATTTCAAGAAGAATTCTCAGGAGCTCATAGGGATTGCCAGGTTTATCTTCCCGGCTTTCTTTGATCCCCCTGTAAATCCATTTTTCTGCGTTCTCTTTCTGCCCTGAATCGAGCAATTCTCTGACAAGCCTCAGGTAATTGCCTGTCCTTCCGACTTCGAGTTCGGAAATAGGGATAATCTCTTCTGAAAGCCCGGCTTTTCTCAGAGCATCGATAAGCCTGTCAACAGCATAATCCCGCTCCCAGGATGGTTCGTACAAGATATCTTTTCCTTTTTCAGCTTTCTGCAACTGGACTTTCAGAGCTTCTGCAAATAACCTCCACTCCTCCAGAGTAAAATCTTCTTTCCAGAAAGTGTGTTCATTAAGAATGTTATAATTGTCTTTTAGCTCGATCTCAAGGACATAAAGCATTTTCTCATGTGCAGGAAGAGAGGATTGAGATAAGGCTTTGAACACCACGTCCATGCACCTGGAGACTCTGGTGCCTATTTCTCCTTCTTCGTCGTATTCCGCGATTTCTTCATACCTGTCCATGAGCTCTTTTCCGATATCAAGCAGCTCATCAGGGTGACCTGAATCAAGGAGACTCTCAAGCCTGATCTGAATGTCTGAAAAATCAGGCATCTCCTCGCCTCCGTAAGTCCAGAAATCATAACCTTCCATTTCCTTCCAGAGCTCTTCCAGTTCGGAATAGATGTCCCCAATAGTTCTTTCCGGATTTTCTGATGCAAGGTTCTGGCGGTCTCTGAGATACCTGCCAAGCATGTCATCTTTTTTTGCAAACGCTGTCAGTATCTCTATTAATTCTGATTTTTTCAGCTGTTCCAGATACTCATGGAGAGCCCGTGAAGAATCCCCTGCTTCATAGGCTCCAGAAGTCCAGGCTCCTATGTATCCCCGTCTGGATTTTGCAATAAGCAGGTCTTCTTCGGCAATAACCGGTACTTTTTCCCCCTGCTCTATAAGGTCGAGATATTCAAGTACAGCTGCAACTCCGTGTTTGCAGTCATGTCCAACAGGACAGGTACATATCGAACTTAGCTGTCCGTCTTCCAGGGTGACTTCTGTAAAATACTCTATTGTTCCTTCTACCAAGGCGACCAGGCTGCCTGTGGAGGTACGTTTGACTTCTTTTACCCGCCCCTCTTCCTGATATTTGATCCCCTTTGCGGTAGCCTTCCCTCCCGCCCAATCCTGGAGGTCACTCCATTTAAGTTCCTTGAAGGTACGGGCTTTTTTGCTTTCTTCTGGCATATGTAATTATTTATATAAAGGTGGTATAAAAATAGAATTATTAGCTTTATTGTATAATTCAGCTCTTTAGAACCCTGGTTGCAAACCATAATTCAGTAAGGGCGGAATCTTATTTTTGAAACGTCATCCAAACTGGCGTAATAGTAAAAGTTTTAAAGCTGAGCATGTACTTCCAGAAATCTTCTGTTATTCTGATACCTTCAGGAATCTTCTGTTATATTGATCCGTATTATGAATTTCGTTCCAATATCGGTTTTGAGTTCAAGTTCTCCGTCAAGCTGATCTACCATTGCATTTACCAGTTGCAGACCAAGTGTATCAGGGCTTTCGATATCTACCTTCTCAGGAAAACCCACTCCATTATCCGAAACTGTCAAAATAAGTCTTGTGCCTTCATATTCTTTATCCTCATATTCTTTATCCTCATATTCTTTATCTTCAACTTTGGAAGATTTACTTTCTC
>CAYSZA010000029.1:6815-16662 GCA_964435275.1 uncultured Methanosarcinales archaeon
TCATATTCTTTATCCTCATATTCTTTATCTTCAACTTTGGAAGATTTACTTTCTCCCTTTTCTTCTTTATGGAGTTCGATTCGGATTTCACCTTTTCTCTGTCCTGGAAATGCATGTTTTAACGAATTAGAGACGAGTTCATTGACAATAATTCCCAGAGGAATCGCTACATCCATGTTGAGGAAAACTTCCTCTTTGAGGTCGGTCCGCAGGTCTACTCCGGGATGATCAACCCTGTAAGTCTGGAAGAGATTATCGGCCAGTTTCCTAAGATATGCTGCGAAGTTAAGGGTCTCGGTATTTTTTTCCTGATAAAGCTCATCATGGATAAGGGCCATAGATATTATCCGGCTCTGGCTCTCCCTGAAAGCTTCTCTAATCTTTTCATCTTCGAACTTGTCAGCTTGGAGATCCAGCAGTGAAGAAATTACCTGAAGGTTATTTTTGATCCTGTGGTGAATTTCCTTTATGCGTGCTTCTTTTATTTCGTTCAGGGCTTCTTCTGCCTCCTTTTTCTCGGTAATGTCGTAAACTGCACCCTGGTATTTATCTGGCTTTCCATCTCTTCCCGGAATTTTCTGATACAGCTCATTTATCCATTTTACTTCTCCATCCTTACGTATTATCCTGTACTCAAATTCGGTATCATGAGCACGGGCAGAATTTTTGATCCTGATTATCTGCTTAAGAATAGCAGGCAGGTCACTGGGATGGACGATATTCATCCACATGACCCGTTTAGACATGAAGTCCTCATCACTGTACCCGGTGAGCCCTTCGACAGCTCCGTGAATGAACTCGGGAATAAGGTTTTCATCAAGCTGGAAAGCGATCCCCTTAAAATTATGTATAAATGAACGGTACTTCTCCTCACTTGCTTCCAGCCTTTCCTGGGTGAGCTTCCTTTCAGTAATATCTTTAATTATTCCTAGAATTCTGTTTACTTTGTTTTCTCTATCTTTCAGGCAGACCCCGGTGTCCTCAATGAAAATGTACTTTTCGTCTTTTCTCCTGTATCTGTATTCTGCGCGGTAAGTGCCCCCATCTGTAAGGCGCCTGCGGTAAGCTTCTTCTATATTATCCCGGTCTTCGGGGTGAATCCGGCTGAACCAGAGTTGAGTGCCTATATCCCTGAAGTACTCAGATGCAAAACCCGTGAGTTCCTCAATATTGCCTGCCCAGTCTGAATTGTCCTCCTCCACATCATAATCATATACAATCTGTCCTGTTTGTTCCGTGATTATACGGTATCTCTCTTCACTTTTTTCGAGCTGCTCACGGGTAAGTTTCTCTTCTGTAATATCTTTGACTACCCCAAGAACTCTGTAAGTTTTGCCATCCTCGTTTACGAGATATGTCCCTGTATCTTCAACATAAATGTAAGTGCCGTTTTTTCTCCTTAACCGGTACTCTATACGCTCTCTTCCACCAGTTTTCCTGGCATGCATGAAATTTTCAATCACATAATTCCGATCCTCAGGATAGATATGCTCGATCCAGTTGTCCAGAGTAAAGTTTTTAATCTCTTCTAAGCTGTACCCAAAGACCTCTTCAACAGCACCCCCCCAGGAAAGCCTGTTAGTATGAACATCGTTATCATATACGAGCTGTCCTGTTTGCTCAGTGACAATTCTGTATCTTTCTTTAATTTCTTCAAGGGATTTTTCGGATTTTCTAAGTTTGGTAATATCCTGCAGTACCGTAACGAGCCCGGATATATCCCCATGCTCATCCGTGAAGGTAGACCTATTTACAAAAAAGGTTCTTCTTTTCCCGTCCGCAAGTATCATCTCTTGCTCATGAATTCTACTTCCTCCAGATTTTAGAAGCTCAAGGTCAGCCTGATCCCATTCACTGCAAATTTCAATAAACTGCCTTCCGTCCAGTACAGATCTTTCGGGGAACCTTTCTACTAATTTCTTGCAGATTTCAGTCAAGGTGAATCCGACAATTTCTTTCTCAGGGAGGCCAATAATCTGCCTGGAGAACTCCTCATTAACTCCAAGATATACCCCATTCGTATTCTTATACGAGATTGGATTAAGCATTTTATCAAGCATACTTTTCAGAAAGTGAAAATTACCCTGAACTAGAGGTCCCTCTTTATTACTCGCAGGAGTCTGGTTGGGGAATGTCTTGCCTGCAAAGTTTAATCTTTTAATATCTTTACTCGATTTTGCAGGCTTCTGCTCTCCACTTTTCATTTGTTACGCTCCTTTTCCTGGATTGTTAAGCTCCTGCTGTTTCATTAGACGTAATACGCTCAAGTTTCACCAGACCGAGCTACTCCGCTTGAGTGCAAAATTCTTTTCGGTAAAACTCCCTTTTCAGGTTCTTAATCGAATCATACGATATTCCTTTAAATTATACTATGGCTTTTATAAACTTATACATATACATTGAACAATTCTGGATAAGTTGGTCGTATAATCCACTTAAAGCTCACTCATACATCTAGGATCAGGCGAAATACAGGTAATTTGGAAGAAAGGAAACAGAAGAACAGCTCTTCTTTGCTATCGGAGTTTATGAAACTCTAGATAACTGTGTATAATTAGAGTATCAAGGAAGCAAAAAGGGTCTAATAACAGGGCAAAAACAAAATTAAGGCTTCCTAAACCCTATGAAAGAATTAACAATCAGAGACGCGATTTCCAGAACAAGCTTTCTTTTAGATCAATTAGAGAGAACAAAGCCATTAGTTGAGAACTCTGAATTTGACACGTGCGGAGCCTGGGGAAGAGCTTGCTTATTAGCAAACAAAAGTTCGGGGAATAACACAAACACACAAGAAGCCACCGGTACTTAGCTTAATGTTAATTCACTGGTCTTTCCGGAACTGTGCCTATGCAAATTCCTGCAAAGACTCCAATAATGGTTTTAATCTGTCCGGTACCGTAGCATTATTGAAAAATAATGATTTTTTTTTCTGACCTCCTTCGTAGAGTGTGAGCTTGTCAAAAACACATCTGGATGACCGTTAATACTTGGAGCGATTTCATTTTGTTGAAGCTCAAATACTGCAGAACTTTTTATAGTCTTAAGAGTTTACCTGCAACTTCCAGAGGAAGTTTATCAGTATCCGCTCGATATGTTAAATTAATGTTTGCGTATCCGCTAGAAGTCTCAAACTCTAATGCATATAACTATCGATTCCTGTTCCGGCGTTAAAAGGCCTGCAATTTCGAAATAAAAATGTATAGAGTACTGAGGATTTCGAATGAGCTAAAAAGTCAAGATTGAAAGACTTAGCGCAGTCTGTGGATTCAAATAGCTCTCTGTGGGTTCAAATA
Organism: uncultured Methanosarcinales archaeon; assembly: GCA_964435275.1. Classification (GTDB taxonomy): domain Archaea; phylum Halobacteriota; class Methanosarcinia; order Methanosarcinales; family Methanosarcinaceae; genus Methanosarcina. The sequence goes on from CAYSZA010000029.1 coordinate 10,109, forward strand.
TTAGATAACGATTGAAGCGCAAGGAAGTAAAAGGCCATATTATGAGTTTTTAGTGCGAGGTTCTGGAAACCCTTGCTAAATCGTTACTGTGTTCAATTATCATCATTATTTGAAGTCATACCCCCAGGGTAACACCTGTTAAAGACATTACCAGACTCAGTTATCTTCCTGGTTCATACGGGTATATAGCGCACATTCGGTATTACACTCTCCCCTAGCCAGAAGCCCGAAAGTGCACCTATCAATCTTAATGTGCCTGGGTTCCTTGCTGCAGTTATGAACAGGCTCATACCAATATTTATGGTAAATACAATCATCCTTTATGGAGCTCTTAATTATTTTCTGGGTTTTTGGTTGATAACAGTCACTAAATGTGGAAAATAATAATAAATTTTGATAGTTGTAGAAGAGATTAAAAAGTGTCTCCTTTATAGTCATTGTATACCCCCTTTAGTATTATGAATCCAAACATATAAAAAAATTACCTTATGTTGCCACGTAGAAGATGTGTGCATTACTCTTCCAACTGAAAACTTTTGTTTGTTAAGTCTTCACGCCATAGGAATACGCGCTTTATGGACGACTTTTCCTCTCCAAATTCCCTCTCTAAACGCTGAAAATGATGAGTACTTGGCAACGGTCAAAATGTTATACACGGGGACTTTATGGGTTACAGCGAAATTATGACTGGAGATTATAATGAAAAATACCTGGTTGGCGGTAAGGAAAAGTTGAGTAAGCAATGGAGAAATAGATTCTAATTGCAGAATGACAACACATTTATCCTAAAAGGGTGGCAATACAACTCATGTCTCGTCCTGCCCCCATGCACGTAACACTCGATGATTGGATTGAACGCGAGGCAATTCCATTCTCTCTTGATTCGTCCAGAACCTTCAACGCTGCCGTCGATAAAGTTGTAGCTTCACTTGACGACTCGGTGAAGTTGCTTGGCTTTGGAGAAGCGCTCCACGGCGGCGAGGATATTCTCATACTCCGCAATCGGCTCTTCCAGCGCCTGGTGGAGACGCATGGCTACAGCGCCATTGCTATAGAGAGCAGTTTCCCTCGGGCGCATATAGTGAATGAATATATAGCTGGCTGCGGCCCTGCCTCGTATGAGGCTGTACAGGAGACGGGATTTAGCCACGGCTTCGGCCGGCTCGATGCGAATCGGGAACTTGTGGAATGGATGCGGCAATACAATGCCGATCCTTCCCATCGTGTCAAACTCCGATTCTATGGCTTCGATAGCCCTACCGAAATGACCGGTACCGATAGTCCACGCCAGGTTCTGCATTTTATTTTAGATTATCTCGCCTCGATTGATAATGCCAGCAGCAAAGAGCATCGCCAGCGCATCGACTCTCTTCTTGGCCAGGATGCCGATTGGGAAAATCCTGCTGCGATGATGGATCCGACGAAGTCAATAGGCCTATCACCTGGCGCAATTGCGCTCCGGGTTGAAACAGAGGATCTAATTTCAGAACTGCATGTACGCCGCCCCGAGCTGGTGGCTAAGAGTGACCAAAGCCACTACCTGGAAGCTGTGCAGTATGCAAGGGTCGCACGACAGTTGCTAAACTATCACGCCGCGTTGGCGCGAAAGTCGGAGTCAGGGAAACGGATTGTTGAATGTCTCGGCATCCGTGAAGTAATGATGGCAGATAATATGGCGTACACGGTGTCTCGTGAACGTGGCAGGGGGAAAGTGCTGGTCTTTGCTCACAACAGCCATCTGCAGCGCGGAAAGGCAAAATGGCAGTTGGGCACTAACTTGTTAACATGGTGGCCAGTAGGGTCTCACCTCAATGAGATCTTTGGTCCCCACTATGCCGTAATCGGTTCGGGAGTGAGTGTTTCTGATGCCAATGGCATCGGCCAACCCGAAGACGGCACTCTTGAGGCCCGGCTGACTACCGCACCAGGAACTATACGATTCATTCCAACTCACAAAGGTCAGGGGCTTCCAGCCTCAGAAATTGTAGCTCTTCCAATTCGCTCGGGCAGTACGAAAAACTCAACCTATTTTGCATTAACTCCTCAAAGCTTCACTGATTTTGACTGGCTGGCTGTTCTGGATTTAACGGCGTATTCCCGTGGTGGGCCGCCACTGCAATAATTGGACGCGGTCCTTCAGCAGTAAAATTCTTGGACGTTCGCGACTTAAAGGAATTTGGGAGCATATTAATGCCTTACTGAGAACTGAACTTGGAATCTTGCATTGCAGAAAACCAGAGCCTAGTGCAGCTGTTTTAGATAGTCAGTCCGTTAAAACGAAACACCTGGAGTTACGTGGTTATGATGCTGGCAAGAAAATCAAAGGGAGAAAGCGCCACATTCTGGTGGATACAATAGGACTACTGTTAATGGTTGTGGTGCATACAGCAAATATCCAGGATAGAGATGGAGCTAAACTGGTTCTGGAACAAGTTAAAGGAACATTTTCTCGATTGCAGCTAATTTGGGCTGATGCTGGTTATTCAGGTAAACTGGTTGATTGGACAAAAGTAGTTTGTGGTTGGGTACTGGAAATAGTTAAGCGAAGCGATGATGTCAAAGGGTTTAAAGTACTTCCACAAAGATGGGTAGTAGAGCAGACATTTGGATGGTTAGGAAGGTATAGATGATTAAGTAAAGATTACGAAGGATTAACAGAATCAAGTCAAGCATTAATTTATGCTGCTAAGGTTCACATAATGATTAGAAGGATGGCTAAGATCAAACCTTTATGTGAATAAGAATGAATTTTTAAGACACGCTCTAAGATGAATTTAGAGAAGGCAATAATTTATTCATTTTTTTCTGCTACTATGAACTTTATGGTGAATTCTGTTCCATTATCCCTTTTCAGTTCAAGTTCACCATCCAACTGATCTACAAGGGAAATTACCAATTGGATGCCAAGGCTGTCAAGGCCTTCAATATCAAGATTTTCAGGAATGCCAACACCGTTGTCTGAAATGGTCAGAATGAAACTTGCACTGGTGCTCTCACAATCTTCGCCTTCAAGTCTTGTAGATTCTTCCCTGTAAAGTTTGATTCGAATCTCTCCCCTTTCTCTGCCTATAAATGCATGTTTGAGGGAGTTGGAAACCAGTTCATTAATGATTATCCCCAGCGGGACAGCAGTATCCATATCAAATAAAAGGTTCTCTTCCAGATCCATGTTTAAGCTAATATCGGTATTTCCAAGCCTGTATGTCTGGAAAAGGGTATCAGCGAGTTCCTGAATATACGGAGAGAAGTTTAGTGTTTCGAATCCGCCGCCTTTGTATAACTCTTCATGGATAAGAGCCATAGATATAACTCTGTCCTGGCTTTCTCTGAAGGCTTCGAGAACCTCCCAACCCCTAATATTTTCCTGGTTTCTGAACTGTTCAGCCTGAAGATCTAGCAGAGAGGAAATTACCTGAAGATTATTCTTGATTCTGTGATGGATTTCCTTTTTACGGGCAGTTTCCAGATTTGTCAGAGCTTCTTCAGCTTTTTTGCGCTCGGTAATGTCAGTTAACATGCCCAGATAACCTATAAACTTACCTTTCTTATTAAAAAGAGATTTAGCGCTTATAAGTCCCCATATAAATGAACCATCCTTACGCATTAACTTCAATTCATAACTATCATCGATACCCTGACGCCTCTTCTCAAAACTCCTTTTAGCAACAGGCTTGCTTTCATCACTAATAAAGTCCCATATGGGTCTACCGATAAGTTCTTTCAGAGTATATCCCGACGTTTCCATTATCTTATTGGCGTAAGTAATTCTAGCTTCATCGTCTACCAAGTATATACCCTCGTTAGAGGTTTCGACGATGTTGCGGTATTTCTCTTCACTTTCTCTAAGTTTTTCTTCTGCTATTTTACTTTCGGTTATGTCTCTGGCAATAGTTGAAACGGCCGTTAGCTTTCCAGATGAGTCAAAAATCGGAGAGAGAGTTATTGAAACATTTATTATCTTACCATTTTTTCTTAACCTTGAAGTCTCATAATTGTGGATCTTTTCTCCTCGTTTAGTCATTTCGTTTAATCTTTCGATTTCTCCGATTAATATGGATGGTTCCAGGATGGATATGGGCTTTCCTAAAACTTCTTCTGCCGAATAACCATAAACTTGCTCTGCCCCTTTGTTCCAGTTTGTAATAATACCATCAAGGGACTTAGTTATGATAGCGTCATTTGACGACTCCACAGCACTTGCCAGTATCTGAATTTTCTCTTCTGCTTTCTTATGCTCTGTTGTATCCTGAGTTGTCCCTCTAATCCGAACAGGATTATTTTTTTCATCGAAAACAACTTCACCTTTCGCATGGACTATGCGCTCTTCTCCATTGGCTAGAATTATCCTGAAATCAATGTCAAGGGGCTTTCCGTTTAATGCCTCTTGAACGGCACTATCTATGTAGTGTCGATCATCCGGGTGCACGTAATTTAAAAAGGTATCGTAATTTACTTTTGACTCTTGAGGCTTAAGTCCAAAAATACGATACATTTCATCAGACCAATTAAATTCATTGCTTGCAAAGTCCCTTTCCCAACTTCCAATATGAGTTATTTTTTGGGCTTCAGCAAGACTTCTTTCACTTTTTTTCAGCGAATCATAAGCTTTCTGAAGCTCTTCTGTACGTTCTTTAACTAATTTATCTAAATTATCGAGTGTGTCTTTCAACTTGGCTTCTGCTTCTTTGCGCTTGGTAATGTCACTGGCGGCGCCAAACCATTCAACTATTTCGCCATTCTTATCCAGCATCGGAACTGCACGTGAAAAAATCCATCCCACACTGCCGTCCGCTAGTCGAACTCGATGTTCCAGTTCGTAAGTGCTCTTCATACGGATAGCCTCATTTATGACGGCTGTCACGTGCTGCTGATCTTCTGGAGGAACATATTCCTGAAGCCATGTGCGGCTTGGACTTTCCGTATTGGCAAGAAAATCTCGACCATGAAGTTGGAGCATCTCGCTCCAATCGGGACTCACGCGATATACCACTTCGGAACTTGCTGTCACAAGAGCACGAAAGCGTTCTTCGCTCTCCTGCAGTGCTATTTCAGCTTGCTTGCATTCAGTAGTACTTTTTTGGCAGGAACTCTCTATTATCTCCCACTTACCTTCTTTTTTAATCAAAGCAAACTGGTGACTTGCAACGATGTCCAGAATCTCAACTGCGTTGTACTTCTCGATAGGATACGTGCAAAGAGCAGTCATTGGGTATTTGCCAATGACATAATTCAATATTTTCTCATTACCAAAGAAATCGCTTCCACTATACCTCAAACCATCGTATCCACTTGCAAGAGCCTTACTTGTTTTTCCAATCAAGTGATTTAATGCCTTATGCTGATCTAAAGCACTCTCTTCAATGTGCCAGTAGGTATAGGGAACGATTTCAATTTGCTCATTTTCCAGATAAGTGTTAATATCGGGGATAATCTTTTTTAAGGCTTCTTTTGCTTCTTCCTCATCTAAAATTTCCGATACAACCCATATACAAAGCTCGTTATTCTCCAGTCCTGCTTTGAAGTAAGGAATAAGTATATCCATTAAATCTTCTTTTTTCTGGTAGAACTGGCAGAAATGCGTTCCCCATGGTATGTCCCCAATAATATCAATACCAAAAGTTCTGCTGCCGCCTCTCATACTATTCTCTGATAGTCAGGTATAAAATCAAAAGTCTCTTCTCAACATTGTCGGTTTATTTAATATCTTTGCCTAGCTTGAAATCCTTTCCGCAAGAAACATCTCTATACTTCAGTACTTAACAAAGAATTGTTTATATAAACATAATCTTATAAATAATAATCAGTCTTATTTATTTTAAAAATATAATTTCGTTAATGATAATTAGTAATTGATCCCAAAACTCAATATTGCTTCCTGAATCCCTTCTTCCGAATTCTCAACCGAGTTTTAGGTCACGGAAGATAGTTTTAAATTTATTAAGTTTGATAACAAATTAGTTTCAGGATTAGCTCTACAAAACAAACGCATACTTTACATGAAAGGCCGTAAAAAAATTAAAAGTTTGACAAAAATAAGTTTAAAGTTTCAGTTCTTTAGCAACTTCCTGGAAAAGCTTCCCCTTATCAGTAGTAATGAAAAGCCCATTTTCGTGCCTAATAAGTTCTTTTTCGTTCAGCATTTCCAGATACTCCGAGGCAATATTAAAGTTAACATTTGCCTCATATACAATGTGAGTTTTCTTCGCCCCGTTTATTGCTACTCTCAAAATCTCTCCTGCAATATCAGTTCTACTCCTTCTCTTAATAATGATTCCTCCCCACAATGAATTAAAAAAGTAATCTTTGTAAAGACCTATTTTTGAAAAATATGTCTCATTATATCTCCTATTGCCAATAATAATTATTAAATGTATTATTTCCCTTCCTATATGAAAATGTTTATTTTATATAAAAGTCAAGTTATAAACTGACTTTGGCAATATGTTAGCTGATGTTCCATATTAGTAAACAAAAGCTCATAGGCTAAATTGATCTATATGCTATTGTCTAATTTATGCTAGACAACATTCTTACTTATAAGGGAGAATAATGTC
>CAYSZA010000029.1:16762-18218 GCA_964435275.1 uncultured Methanosarcinales archaeon
TATACACAGCCATATACTATTTGTGTTTTACAAAAGCTGAACATACTGGTGTAGGAATATAAAACAAAAAATTGGTCGTGAGAGTCCACTTTACCAGGTTTAACCGGACCCCACAACTTTTAGTCCTTTTTCCTTACTGATTCCAAATTTAAAACATTGACTCAGTTTACTGTGATCATATTAGATACAGTTTTGGTATTACTGCCTGCAGCATTCTTAACTGTTAAACTGACGGTATATTTTCCTGCTGTACTGTATTTATGTGAAGGACTCTGTACAGTTGAAGTGTTTTTATCGCCAAAATTCCAGGACCAATAATATGCATCCGTACTCTTATCCGTAAACTTAACTGTCAGCGGGGCTTTTCCAGAGGTAGGGGATGCAGTAAAAGCAGCGACTGGAAGATAACTGATAGTGCCCATGTAGATGTCTGTGTTTCCGTTGCGAGAATCTGTCCATACGATTTTGTTGCTGTAAATAGCAGGGTCTACCTGATCTGACTTATTGGTAGTGCGTATTTGTTGACGGGTGACAAGATCATAAGCATAGATATCCCAGTTTCCATTGCGATTATCCTGCCATACTATATTGTTACCGTAGATAACAGGATTTCTTGATTCTGATGCATTTGTGGTAATCCGTGTCTCCTTGGAGGTGGAAAGATTGTACATGTAAATATCCCAGTTTTCATTGCGATATGCCTCATAAACTATCCTGTTACCGTAAATATCAGGCATGTCAACAGTTTCACCTGTCCCCCACCAGTTGTCGCTTTTAGCAATTAGAGTTTGTTTTTTAGTGGAAAGATCATACATGTAAATGTAGTATTCTCCACCGTTGAAAAAGTCATGGTCTACCCACACTATTCTATTACCATAGATGGCAGGGCTGACTGACGATATTATTGTTGGTATTTGAGTTTCCTTTTTGGTGGAGAGATCATACATGTAAAGTTCGTACCAGCTTTCCCTCTCATTATAAGCATTCTTGACATATGGTATCCTGTTTCCATAGATATCAGGCGTCAATGCTTCTCCGCTTGTGGTGATTCGAGTTTGTACTTTTGTGGAGAGATTTTGAAGATAAACATCGGAGCCTCCGTTGCGATAATCCTCCCATACCACATTGTTACCATAAATTGCAGGGTTTATCTGATCTAATAAATTGTTAGTGTGAATTTCGTTTTTAGTGGAGAGATCGTATATGTAGATATCCCAATTTCCATTCCGGTTATCCTGCCATACTATTTTGTTGCCGTAAATAACAGGATTTTCTGAGCTGGATAAATTTGTGGTTATCCTCTTTTCAGTAATAGATGCTGATGCTGTAGATGAAACGAGAATTAAAAATAAAATCATAGCTGTGGATGCTAAGGCCATCGAAGATAATTTTTCTTTAGTTTTCACGTTTCTCCCTCTTTATTTTTTCATTTAAAAAATGTTAATATTAAAGCTAG
>CAYSZA010000030.1:0-18191 GCA_964435275.1 uncultured Methanosarcinales archaeon
TTTTATCCTGAATAGTTGAATGCAATATATATACCTATGGAATGATTTATTTCAAACCTTTTCAAAAAAGGCTTGATCGCAAACTTTTTCAAAAAAAGTTTGATCAAAAACCCCTTATAGCGGCGTGATAAACCGGCGCAACGCAAGCCTTTTCAAAAAAGGCTTGAGCGAAAACGCTTGGAAGTATGGAACGGCTAAACGGCGTGATCAACCGGCGCAACGGTTGCGGCACAACGGTTTCGGCTTAACGGGCGTGCTTGACCAAAAAGCCTACTCAAGCTTTTTTGCAGAAATGAATGGTTTTTGGTAAAGCTATTTATAGTCATTTATATTTCTTAATAATTATAATAATATTTAAAGCTTATTGAAGCTTGCTCTTGACGGATATTTCTTACTCATAACCTTACTTGAAGGAGATCATTTCTCCTGTTCTCTCATACACACGCAGCCCTTCCGGAAGTTTTGAAGCGAACTCTCTGGAATTAAGAATTTCTAGAAACCTGCGGACTTCGGGAGTTTCCAGCATTTTCTTCCTTATCAGGAAATCATACTCTTCTTCTGCAAATTTTATAAATTTCAGGCCTTCCTTTTCTGCACAGTTTCTTATTCCCACGGCCGCTTCAGCTTTTCCTGAAACGATCGCCTCACAGATAGCTACCTCCGATTTCGCTCCGGATGTATATCCCTGAATCGAATCCGTAAACTCCTTTTTACTGAGTCCTATTTGGGCTGCAAATTCTGCAATCTTCAGGTCTAAAATAGCTCTTGTGCCTGAACCCAGGTTCCGATTTATCAGGCGTTTTCCCGGAAGGTCCGAAAGTCCGGAAATAGAGCTGTTCTGCCTGACAAGGAGCCCTACTTCCCGCCTGTACCCTTTGACAAGTACAAGACCCGAAAGTCCCATATTCTCAATTGTAGGGATATTGTACAGGATTCCTTCCTGTCCTCTGGAATCCCGTGAAGGCATATTCACACCTGCAATATCGGCGGTATCTGCGGCAATTGCGCTGAAACCTCCGCTTGAACCAGTATAAAGAGTCCTGAAACGAAGCCCGCTGAGGTCTTCAAGCAGGTCGAAGCTAGGACAGAAGCCGCCTGCTATAAGGAGGTCAGGTTTTTGAACTTCCCCGAAAAGGGTTACCTCTACAGGGGTACCTGCTTCAAGAAATTCGATACTTGGTGGAATCTCAGTAAAACCATCGGCTTCTGAAAGTGAGGTTATGGCACCTGAACCTCGGTCTGCCGGATAAACTCGTCCCCGGATCAGACCGACGGGGAGAAGTTGCTGTCTTCCTTCGGAACGAAAGTCGGTGCCCATAATTCCGTTTTCTACCTTTTTAAGTTCGGTTTCGGCTCCAAGGGCTTTCCTGAGAATTGGGGCTACGAATTCGTTAAAAATAATTAGCGCGGATGTCGGGTTTCCGGGAAGCCCTATAACCGGGATACCTTTTATTAAGCCGATAACTGCAGGTTTTCCGGGCTTTATATTAATCCCATGGGCAAGAGTCTCGCCGATTTCGTCTATCAGCCGATACATTACATCTCCGGCTCCTGAAGACGTGCTGCCGGATGTCAGGATCAGTGAGCATTCCGAGACCGCGGTTTCAAGTGCCTCCCTCATTACTGTTTCATTGTCCTTTACAATCCCGTAAAGTAGGGGGAAGGCTCCGCACTCCTGCACCCCGGCGAATAAGGTATAGGAATTTGCATCGTATACCTGTCCCGGAGCAAGTTTTTCCCCAGGGCGTACAAGCTCATCTCCTGTCGAGATTATCCCTACCTGCAATCTAAGGACAGGAACCTCGCTTTTTCCAACAGAGGCAAGTACTCCGATTTCCCTGGTTCCGAGCTTTCGTCCTGCCCTGAGTACACGTTCTCCTTTCAGGATGTCCGAACCGGGTTTCATTATGTTCTCCCCTACAGTTACGGGCCTGTAAATGAATATGGTTCCGTTTTCCTCAGAGCTGTACTCAACCATAACTACGGAATTCGCTCCTTCAGGTACAGGGGCGCCGGTTGCGATTTCCACAGCCTCTCCTGTGAAAATCGTGAATCTAGCTTCCGAGCCTGCGGGAATGTTTCCGAGTAGCTTTAGCACTGCTGGCTCAGTCTCACTACAGGCATAAGTGTCCTCTGCCCTTACGGCATACCCGTCCATTATTGCTCTTGCAAAAGGAGGCACATTGATTTCGGCGACGATATCCTCTGCAAGGATTTTACCGTAAGCGTTTTCAAGGGCCAGGCTTTCCTGTCCGGGAAGAACTTGCAGGCTGTTTATTATTTCCCGTGCTTTCTCCACAGAGATAAGTTTCCGAAACTCTTTGCGCTTCATTGAAATCCAATCCTGATTTACCTGCCTTCAGATGAGTTTTTAGTTTAATACCATTTCCAGGTATGTTTTATACTTATTTTTCCTTTGAGGAAACAAGTGAAGGCAAGTAGGTTAAAAGATGCTGGAATAGGAAATTTAAAAAAATTAAGAGTGAATCTGGACAGAAACGTAATTAGAAGGTCAGAAAATATCAGATTGGAAATCTGGATGAAGCTTGAGAAAGCTTGAAAAAAGGCTCAAAAAATCTTGAAAAAAAGGTTTAAAGAGGCTTTAAAGGAGCTTAAATAGAAACTTAATAAGCTGGATAAAAGCAGTTTCAGAAAATTAACTAAAAAGAACCTTAACTAAAAAGAACCGGGCGGGAAAAGTCCCGCGTGGTTTTCTTCATTTTATTGCTTTTGTCTTTCAGGACATATCCCTTTACTTATAGATGGGGGTGCCCGTATTCTGGGTTATTTTCTCAAAAGCTTCAACCATTCTCTTTGTAAGCGGCCCGGGTTTGCCCGTGCCTATGAGCCTTCCGTCAAGTCTGGTGAGAGGAGCGGATTCGGCTGCAGTTCCGGTAACGAAGATCTCGTCTGCTGTATAGAGGTCAAACAGGCCCAGATTCGCTTCAATGGTCCTGTATCCCATCTCTTCCAGGAGTTCTATAGCTGTAGCCCTGGTAATCCCTTTCAGATTGCTTATCGTGAAAGGAGTAAAGACCTGGTCGTTCTTGACTATGAAGATATTGTCTCCCGATCCCTCACAGACAAAACCATTTTGATCGAGGAAAATAGCTTCGTCGCCTCCTTTCTCGTTGGCTTCGATCTTTGCGAGGATGTTGTTCAGGTAGTTCAGGGATTTAATATTCGGGGACAGGGCATCAGGCGCATTTCTCCGGACACAGACACTGACTCCTGTGAGCCCGACTTCATACAGGTCGCCGTACATGGCTCCCCAGCCCTGGGCTATGACAATCACGTTTGGCTTTTCACACTTGCGGGGGTCAAGCCCGAGGTCTCCGATCCCTCTTGAGACAATAGGACGGATATATGCATCTTTGAGGTTATTTTTCCTGAGGGTTTCAAGAATTATCTCGGTCATCTCTTCTTTTGTAAGGGGGATATCCATTGCGATTGCTTTTGCCGAGTCGTAGAGCCTGTCAACATGCTCTTTTAACTTAAAGACACGCCCGTTATATGCCCTTATCCCTTCAAAAACGCCGTCACCGTAGAGGAAGCCGTGGTCATAGACCGAAACTTTGGCTTCGGATTTGGGAACGAAAATTCCATCCAGATAAATTAATAACTCACTCATTTGCGAACAACCCTTTGCAATTTTAGTACTTTATAAAGTTTACCTCTTCTCTTAATATTTAACCAAATACAATCTCTAGTCTACAAATCTGAATGCGCAACTCGTCCTTTTTATTCATTGACAGTCTGCGAGTTCTGCGCGGGGTTCTTAACTGAACTCAAAGCTTATAGGGGAAGTTTTCCATAATGCAACTCTTAAATGAAGCGCTAAATACAGCGGATATATACTGAATATATATTACAATTCCGCTTCTATGTAAATATTCTAAGACTTTTGCAACCCCAATTAACATATTCATACAAAAAGCTTTTATGTTAAAACGCGCATTTCGTATTCCGCAATAGGAAAGGCAAACAGGGCTCGTGGCTTAGCCAGGATATAGCGCTGGGCTTCTAACCCAGACGTCGGGGGTTCAAATCCCTTCGAGCCCGCTTAATTCTTTATCTTTATGAGCTTCAATAAGTTGTTCTCAACTTCTAATTTACTTCTAACCGGGCTCAGCAAATCTTTTCACTCTCTTTCCAGTACATCTCTCATTTTTATAAAATCTTGGGTTCCATATTCGTGCTTGCTATTTTCTTCAACCCTTTTTACGGTAAAGAGTCTCTGGAAAGCTACAGCTTTAAGGCGTGGGTTTTTAATCTCAAACTTTTAATTTGAAATCGCGCAGGTTTTCTAAAATAAGATTCGCTTCTGGAAAAACAGAAAGCTGAGAAAACAGAAAGCTAAGAAAACAGAAAGCTAAGAAAACAGAAAGCTAAGAAAACAGAAAGCTAAGAAAAAAATTAAAAATGTATTAAAAACACAAAAGTTAGGAAAAACGACCTGCCGGAAGTTATTTAGAAATCCGTATCGAGTCGGTTGTTTTTCCGGTCTAGTTAAAGTTTCACTGCTGTTAATCGCTGCCCTGGGTGCTGCGAACCATTTCAAATCTCTCTCCCGAGGGCATAAGTATTGCCAGGGCAATGTACAGGATAATACCAATTCCTTGCAGAGCAAGGGCGGTAAAAGCGAGCCTTATAAATGTCGGGTCAATGTCGAAATACTCCCCCAGCCCTCCGCAAACTCCAAAGAGCATACGATCACTCTTACTTTTAGTCAGGCGTTTCTTCACGGTGTAGGTGGTGCGTTTTTCTTCCCTGGCTTCTTCTCTGACTTTCTCTCTTTCCTCTTCAGCAGCTTTCTCCTCTCTTGTCTCCCTGGGTTCTACAGTAACTTTTTCTTCCATATCTTTAGGCTTTGCCCAGGACTCTCTGGTATAACCCATTTCAAGTTCCCCCGGAGGCTTGAATTCGCTTGCTTCTGGAACTTTTCTCTCTTCGAATGTGGGACTTCCTATGGCTTCCTTTTCTTCCATATCTTTAGGCTTTGCCCAGGATTCCTCGGTATAGCCGGTTTCAAGTTCCCCTTGAGGTTTGAACTCGCTTTTTTTCGTTTCCTCCCTTTTCAGGGGTGTAGTATTTACACTGGCTTCTTCGGTATTTCCCTGAGGTCTCGCACCTGGTTCCTCTTTGGATTCTGCTTTTGGTACCCCTGGCACTTCAAAATAGTTTCCCCTAGTTACCTTTTTTTCTTGAGATTCGGGATTTTCCTGCATATTGATTATTCTATTTTTGAGAATTTATATTATTCTGGTACCTTTTCTGTCCTCTTTACTATTTTTGTTTTCTTTCTTCTATTTCAGTGGCATTCTGAACAGCCACATTCTTTCTCGCTGTGGAAAATCCCGTATAACATCAGAGGGAGAAGGAAAACCGCAAAACCCAGCTTCAGATCTTCCGGAAGCAGTTCTCTTGCAGTGCCCACGGTTGCGACTGCGCTGACCCCGAGTTTCAGATAAAACCAGTCCAGCAGGAATCCTGCCCCCATGGAACAGAGGGAAATCATTCCTAGATACAGGGCTGCTGAACGTTTTCCCAGGAAGCGGGCGACCATAGTTATGGTTGCTGCATTGGTTGCTGGACCTGCAAGGAGGAAAACAAAAGCTGTGCCCGGACTCATTCCCTTGGCTATGAGGCTTGCGGCAAGTGGAGTAGAAGCAGTAGCACAGATGTAAAGGGGAATTCCCACTAAAAGCATTACCAGCATTGATCCCAGGCCGCCACCCAGGTAGTTCTGGATAAGGCTTTCGGGAACTGCATAGGAAATTATCCCTGCAAAGAAAATTCCTACGAGCATCCACTTAGCAATCTCTCCTGGCAGCTCGATATAAGCATATTTTACCCCTTTAATCAACCTGGCTTTTAATGCTTCTTTATTTTTCTCGCCTGCTCCAGATTCTGTTTCTTCGCACCCGCAGTTTCCGCAGTCACAAGAAGGGGTATATTTCTGCAAGCCCGAACTCGCAAGGGCAAGTTTCCTGACGCCTTCAGGTTTGTTATTGATTCCCAGAGGCTCTGTTCCTGAAGGTCTCATATCAATACCCTTTACTATAGTGCTTAAGGGTTCGTTTTTTCCTTTCTCCGGAACTGCTGGCTTATTACAATTGCAGGCGGAGGGGCTGCAAGATGAAGAGCTGCATGTTTTTCCCTGTACAGAAGCTCCTATCAAAGTCGAGACTGCAAGAACTCTTGCTTTTTTCCCGGGGGTTTCCTGTTTTCTGGTATTTTTCTTCGGGGTTTCCCCTATCAAAAAGTTGTCTGCAAGCCCTGTAAGGATAGCAGTCATAAGGGCAGCAAGCGGGCGGAAAACTGCCATCAGAGGGTCCAGGAGAGCATAAGTAACCGCTATCGAGTCTACTCCTGTCTCAGGAGTCGAGATAAGGAAGGAAAGGGTTGCGCCCCGGTTTGCTCCCCTTTTTCTTATCGACATAGCTGCAGGGATCACTCCGCACGAGCATAATGGTAGAGGAAGTCCTGCCAGTGATGCATTGACAACAGAACGGACTTTTCCTGCCGATGACCCAAGATAATCCACGATCTTCTGGTCAGGCACCAGGATATTGAGAAGGCCCGCAATCCCCAGGCCAAAAATAAGATAAGGAGCTGCCTCTACGAAGATCTCCCAGGATGCAAGAAGAATGCCCAAAAAAAGGGTAAGAAGGACATTGAGGAACTCAAAACTCATGCTTTTTCCTCCACATGTTCAAGGCACATCTCAATCAGCGTACGGACGTGTTCGTCTGCAATATAATAAATTGTAAATTTTCCCTCTCTCCTGACCCGCACGAGGTCAAGCTGCCTGAGGGTTCGAAGGCTATGCGAGACTGCGGACTGAGTGACATCAAGCGCCTGTTCTAGTTCGCAGACACACATCTCCTTTTGCCTTAGCAGGAAAAGAATCTTAAGGCGTGTATCGGACTGGAGCGCCTGGAAAACCGCAGCCATCCGCGTGATGCTGTCTGAACCGGGAATGTTCTGTAACAGGGTTCCTATCTGTTTTGAATCCACTCTTTCACATTTATCTTGCATGAACATATGAACAGTTGTTCATGTATTAATATCTTCTTAAAGACTGTGGTGATTGAAGAAGTTTCTTCAGAACCTTAGATTTGCCAGAGGTTTAGATTTGCCAGAAGTTTAGATTTGTCAGAACCTTAAGAGCTTTTGAGAGCGTTACTTCTCTTAAGATTCTTTCATGTCCGTTTTTACAGAATCAGTGTCCTTCAGAGAATCAGTGTCCTTTAGAGAATCAGTATAAGGAGGATAACAAACATTACCAGGATAAAAATGGCTATCCAATCATTTTTCTGCATGGAAAGCTCATGCATTGAGGTCCGCCTGCTTCCCTGATAACCTCTGCTCTCCATTGCAAGGGCCAGTTCTTCGGCATCCCTGATCACACCTCTGAGAAGGGGGATTGCAAGGGCAGGAATCGAATGGAAAGGATTTTTTACGAAATCCATCCCTCGTGCGGCCTGAGCCGCTTTTGTCCGCTCAACTCTCTCGAATAAAAGGGGAAGAAATGCTATGGAAATGTTCATCATCGTAGCAAGCTCAAAAGAGCTGATTCCAAGCCAGCGCAGTGGTAGAGGTCTTAGCATTCTTTCTATGCCGCAAGTAATTGCAGACGGATCGGTACTGGCTGTCAGGAGGGCTGCAAAAAGCAAAAGAAGTATGAATCGGGCAGCAAGTTTGAGCCCTGTTTCCAGCCCTTCGAGGCTCGGCTGCAGGACCCAGTACGAAGCAAGGGCTCTTCCGTCGGTAAACAATAGCTGTGTAAGAAATATGAAAACTATGAACAGCATCATAGGCCTTACTGCCCTGAAAAAAATCTTCATCGGCAGCCCTGAAAGGGAGGCGAGGACAAGGAAAAACACAAAAAGTGCCCCTGTTCCTGCAAAATTGTCAGTCCTGAACGTCAGAAGTCCAAGCAGCATTACGGCTACGATCTTTGTCCTGGGGTCAAGTCTGTGAAGAAGGGAAATCCCGGGCACGTAACTGAAAACAGGTTCCTGCATGTTCCCTCGCGTTTGTCCCTTTTTAATTATTTTTCAGGAATCTTTCCGGTGCTTACCGTTTTAATTCCTCTCCATTTTCATTCTCACTATTTTCTTTCTCAAGAGCGCATTTCACTCTCAAGATCTCTTCAAGAGCATCTTCAACTGTGAATATCGCAGGGTTTACTGGCATTCCTCTTATTCTCAGTTCTTTCATCATGGAAGCTATGGGCGGAAGAGGCACGCATCCTTCCTCAAGGTAATCTTCCCGGCTACCCTGGAAAGCTATCCTTCCTTCCCTTATGAGCACGATTTTTTCCAGCAAGGGGAAAAACCCTTTAAGATTATGAGTTATTGTTATAACCGCAGTCCCCTGCTCTTTTATTCTTTTGAGCGCCTCAAGAATTTCTTTCTTCCCAACCGGATCAAGCCCTGTTATGGGCTCATCCAGCACAAGGTAGTCCGGTCTGAGGGCAAGGGCACTTGCAAGGGCGACCCTTTGCATTTCTCCTCCACTCAGGCTGAAAGGGTCTCGAGAGATTACGGTCCAATCCAGAGAAACGGCTTCAATCGCCTCATATACCCTCTCCTCGGTTTCTTTTTTCGAATACCCGAAGTTCAGTGGTCCGAAAGCTATTTCCTCATACACGGTCTTGCAGAAGAGCTGGTCAGCAGCCTGTTGAAATACCATCCCTATCCTGCGTCTTGCCTCTCTTGAGGAGGGATCAAGCCCATCCACACGGACTGTCCCGGTTTCAGGTTTCAAAAGCCCGTTGAGAAGTTTTGTGAGAGTAGATTTTCCTGCGCCCTTTTCTCCCAGTATCCCAACGAATTCTCCTTTCTCTATCTGCAGGTTAATATCCCTTAAAGCAGGTGTTTCGAGGGGAGTCTTTCTGGAATAGGAGAAACTTACGTTTTCAAGAATAATCGGCATATTTCCTCTGCAAAGCTCTGGGGGGAAGAGGTTTTTTCCCAGGGGATTACTACTCCTTGCGTTTTCAGGTTTCCGGCCAGCTCAATCAGGGAAGGCAGGGCAAGCCCGAGGGTTTGAAGGAAAGGATCAGAAAAAACACTCTCAGGGTCACCTTCAAGCCTTATTTTCCCTTTTTCCATGACAAGGATTCTATCTGCATCATGGAGTTCTTCAAGATTGTGAGTAACATATACAATGGTTTTTCCTTTTTTATGCAATTTTTTTATGGTTTCGAGGACAACTACTCCAGATTCCGGGTCTAGCATGGAGGTAACCTCATCAAAGATGAGGCATTCAGGTTTCATTGCAAGAATCCCTGCCAGGGCTGCGCACTGTCCCTGTCCTCCACTCAGTGTTTTTGGAGAACGATGCCTGTATTTCTCAAGCCTGGTTTCGGCAAGCGCCATATCCACACATTTCCTTATTTCCACAGGAGGAAGGCAAAGATTCTCGGGGCCGAAAGCCAGGTCCTCCTCGACGGTCCTGCCCACAAATTGGGTTTCAGGGTTCTGGAACACAATTCCTACGAATTTCCGGATTCCTTGAAGTTTTGAAGGATCGCGAGTGTCCATTCCCCTTATCATTACCCTGCCTGCCTGGGGTTTAAGGAGTCCGCTGAGCTGAAGGGCAAGTGTGGATTTCCCACTGCCGTTTTTTCCTATTATCCCTATGAATTCTCCCTTTTTTATAGCCAGATTTATATTCTCAAGTGTAGGGGTACCATCAGGATAACGGTAATTTACTTTTTCAAGCCTGATCATGCTTAATCAAAATTTATTTTTCCATCTTTAGTTTTCTGAAAAACTCTTAGCTTCTTGTTTAATCTCGGTTTCATAGAAAAAAACAGAAATAAGGAGAAATAAGGTAACTTTAGAGCTCATGGGTTGAAGCAATATATGCGGCAACTGCAGTTTTTACGATTTCTCCCGGCAGAAAGGGAACAACACCAAGAGCAAGGGCTGCTCCAGGCCCTATCTCAGCTACATACATCAACTGAATAAATCCGCAAGCATAGATAACCAGGACTCCTGCGCTCATATTAAAGGCGTTAATGAGTATGCCGGATTTGTCAGTTTTTTCAGTCTTCTCAGAAAGTTTTCCTATAATATAGGCCGCCAGAATGAAACCTATTACGTATCCGCCTGTTGGGCCAAGAATAACCCCCATACCTGAACTGCCTCCTGCAAATACGGGAAGCCCTGCTATACCGAGCAGAGTATATACTATCATGCTAAGGCCTCCCCATTTGCTTTTCAGCATGCTGCCGGCAAGCAGGACAAAGAAAACCTGCAGTGTAACAGGGACGGGAGAGAAAGGCAAAGGAATCTGTATATAAGCTCCCGCGGCAGTTAAGGCCGCAAAAAGGGATGCAAACACCATCATCCTGAGTTCAGGAGTATGGGTGGAATAGGATTCGTTGTTTTTTATGTGCACACTTTTTCCTCTTACCAATTTTACTCTGTCGTTCTTATTTTTTTGCTTTTTTCAGACCTTCCAAAGCTTTTTCGCCTTAAACTGGAGATAAAGATAAGCTTGTGCTAGGTAAAGGCTATAATAGATACAGGAAACAAATCCGGGTAATAGAGACTCAATCTAGTTTTGGAGGCCTAACTTGCTAATTCTAATCGCGGGGACTCAAACATGCTAATGAGATTGAATTTCACTCTAGAGACCCGTATCGACTGATGCAGACTGAAGCTAACTGACAGGGCTGAAATTATTGATAGAGACTGGAACTTATGGTAACCCCGTCAGCCTTTATACCGATAATACCATAAAGAAGGTTAATTTCCAACCCCTTAAAGATGGGTAGCCAATTGAAAACCGGGGGTATTGTTAACCTCTCTAGGGTCAATGGTTTACATTGGATTTAAAACTTTCCAGAAAAATCGATTCATGGTTTTCAGCCTTATCTTTCTCCCCTCTGGAGCGATAATTTGATATATATCTTATGCCGGTATTATGGATACTTCACCTGAAATGCAAATTCAGTAGGTAGATGCAGGATTGTATTTCCAGGGAAGCGTTTCATGGGCGCGTGGCCTAGCCAGGATATGGCGGCAGCCTCCTAAGCTGTAAATCGGGGGTTCAAATCCCTTCGCGCCCGCTAATTTCCTTTAACCTGTTTTTATCAGCTTTATCCTGTAATGAAGGTCTATTTTCGGACTTTAGTGCTTTCTGGACGCTCTACCAACTCAAAAAGTGAATCGGATTTTCCTGAATTACAGGATACATACCTGTAAACTATGGATAATTTCTTATCTGGAAAGCGAGTATTTCCATAGTCCGCACACAGTATAGTTTATAAGTAATAACCTGTTGCAGTCTATTCTATTAGAAAACAAAAATGCCAGCTCAGAGGAAACACGAATTGATCAGGAAAGCAAGGGTAAATGACGTTGTAGTAATGAAGCAGATTATCAATACTTATTCGAAGGAAGAGCTGATGCTTGCTCGTTCGCTAAGTGAAATCTACGAGAATATCAGGGATTACTATGTCTGCGAGATTGACGGAGAAGTTGTGGGCTGCTGTGCCCTGCATGTGGTGTGGGAAGACCTTGCAGAGATACTTGCCCTTGCTGTTAATCCCGTATGTGCAAGAAAGGGAATAGGTACAAAACTTGTCTCAGCTTGCCTTGAGGATGCTGAAAACCTTGGGATGAAGGAAGTCTTCGCACTTACCTACGTACCTGGTTTCTTCGAAACTCTGGGCTTTAAGATTGTTGATAAAAACAGCCTCCCAAGGAAAATCTGGTCCGGCTGCCTGAGATGTCCCAAGTTTCCGGACTGCAATGAAATCGCTGTTCTGAGGTCGATTAATTCCTGAGTTGCCTCCGAAACCTTATTTTCTATTTTTTTCGCTTTCAAAAATTTAAATTAGAATTCATAGGATCTCGGTTTATATTGTTTAGAATAAATGTAAATAGTCAAAGATCAAAAATTATTTATTCAGGCAGTTATGTTTTTTAGGTTATCCTAATTATCTGGTCTGAAGTCAGGCATATGTTGGCGGGATGATGTAATGCATATAGATCGATTTGAAGAATATCTTGAAACTATTCTCTACCTTATTAGAAAGAACCAGGGCCCTGCAAAGACCAAACAGATCTCTGAAGAACTCAACGTGTCTCCTCCAAGCGTGACGGAAATGATAAAAAAGTTGTATTCTTCGGGACTTGTAGAGTATACACCTTATCAGGGAGTCGAATTGACAGAAAAAGGAACTGATCAAGCCATCAAGATCAAAAGGAAACATCAGGTGCTTGAGACCTTTCTGGTCGACATCCTTGATTTCGATAGGAAGGAAGCCCATAAGGAAGCCTGCGAACTTGAGCATGCTGTATCTGATGCCGTACTTGAGAGACTCTATGAATTCTTGGGGAGTCCCGAGTATTGTCCTGACGGGAACCCGATTAATATTGATAGAAACAACATCAGGCAAGAAGAGAAATTCATTCCGCTTGATGAGATGGAAGAGGGAAGTTCAGGCAAAGTTGCCCGGGTGACCCTTCCCAGGGAAACAAAGGAGCGTCTGATCTCCCTTGGGATTCTTACGGGAGAAGATATTGAAGTCAGGCGCAAGCAGAGGCAGGGATGCATTTCGGTTATAGCAGTGGGGTCGGAAGTTGCTCTCGGAAGGGATGTTGCAAAGAAGATTTTCATAGCTCCGAAAAGCAAAACAGCGTAAAGATGTAGAGAAGCCATATAACTGACATGGAGCCGAGTAACCGGAGACGTGATAGGAATTTCCAGCTCATGCTGCACTTCCGGAAGCGAGAGTAAGAGCAAAACCCCCTATGATCTGACAATTGCTTTCATAGGCAACCCAAGTGTTGGAAAAAGCGTCTTCTTCAGCAGGCTTACCGGGGTAGGTGTTGAGGTCTCGAATTACCCTGGCACGACAGTTGCACTTAAAAGGGGAATAGTAAAGGCCCGCGGAAAAACTATTGAAGTTGTTGACCTTCCAGGGATTTATTCCCTTGGGGTAACAAACGAAGATGAGAAGGTAACCAAGAGATTTCTGATTGAAGACCGGCCTGATATCATCATCAATGTTCTTGATGCGAGCAGGCTTGAGAGAAATCTGTACCTGACACTGCAGCTCCTGGAACTAGATATCCCTATGGTTGTCGCGTTAAATCAGGTAGATCTGGCTGCAGACCTCGGATTTCTCGTAGATGCGGACGGGCTCTCCGAACTGCTCGGTCTGCCTGTAGTGCCAACGGTTGCTACCTGGGGAGTAGGACTTGATGAGGTAATACTTGTAGCCCTTGCCGAACAGGGTAAAATTCAGGAACACCACAGGGTAAGGTACAGCCAGTGGATACGGCAGGCCCTTTCCAGCCTGGATTATGCTTTTCCTGACACACCTCCAAGCGTAAAAATTGCAGCTCTGCTAAACGATGCTGAGTTTGTAGAACTCTGCTGTATGCCACCTGAAGCTAATGCACTGCTCTCTTCTGCCAGGCGGCTAAGGCAAAATCTGGAGATGGAACACGGGATTTCGGTACCTGATACGGTTGCAAGAGACCTTTATGGGGAAGCCGGATATATTGTGGACAGCGTGGTTTCAAGGTTCGAGCCTGAAAAAAGCATAAGGGAAAGGATAGATGCTATCCTTACCTCGCCTAATTTTGGAATTGCAGTGCTCGTATCAGCCCTGCTCCTCACCTTCCTTCTTGTTTTCCGGGTAGGAGGCTTCCTTGAAACATGGATTGTGAATGAAGTCTTCGAGCCACATGTGATCCTGCCTGCCGAAGTTGCAACTGCAGGTATGCCGCCTGTCCTGAGAAATTTGATCGTATACTCTCTTCGGGGCGTAGAAGCCGGATTTGCAATTGCAATTCCTTATATTGCAGTTTTCTACGCCATTCTATCCATATTCGAGGATTCGGGTTATCTTACAAGGGCAGCTTTTTTGCTGGATAATCTCACTCATAAGCTCGGGCTTCACGGAAGAGCCGTGATCCCGCTGGTTCTCGGATTTGGTTGTAATGTTCCTGCAATTATGGCCGTGCATGCTCTTGGCACGCGGAGGGAAAAGAGGATAGCTTCCCTCCTGATCTCCCTCATCCCCTGTTCTGCCAGAACCGTTATCATCCTGGGGCTTGTGGGAACTTTCGTAGGCTTCTGGCCTGCGGTTTCTATCTATGTTCTGGAGATCCTTATTATTGCTGGCGTGGGCTGGATCCTGGGAAAGAGTCTTCCAGGTCAGAGAAGCGGCTTTATTATGGAAATGACCCCCCTCAGAAAACCAGAATTGAGATCTACCCTCAGAAAAACCTGGATGAAAAGCCGGGAATTTTTTTACATCGCTTTCCCGCTTCTGCTCGCTGGAAGCGCTTTTCTCGGGATTGCTGATGCCCTGGGCTTTCTTTCGATCTTCCAGGACTTTGTAGAGCCAATATCCGTTGGCCTACTGGGCCTTCCGGCGTTTGCGGCCACAGCTCTGGTTTTCGGGCTTCTCCGAAAGGAGATGGCGCTTCAAATCCTTGCCGTACTTGCAGGCACAGCCAACTTTGCAGTTGTAATGACACCTGTCCAGATGTACCAGTTTGCCGTAATTACGACCATTTATATTCCATGTGTGGCAACGATTGCAGTACTGAAACACGAACTTGGAGTAAAGGATACGATTTTGATTGTCCTTTTTACTATATTCCTGGCTCTTGGAATAGGTATCCTTATCCGGGTTTTCGGGCCTTCTTTCCTTTAAATTCTTTATTTTCTTTTTCCGGCATTTTGCAGATTTTTTTCGTGTTTCCTGGCATCAGTAAGCATTTACCTTCCTTTATGGCTTTTAAGGAATCTTTTCATGAATGGTAAGTTCTTCTTTCTAAAGCATAACATTTATATATTAATATGCTTGTTTACTCTTTTCTACAGTATTCTGCCTTTACCGCAAATTATTAATATTTGGTACATCGTGTTTATTCCCGATGACCCGAATTACCAATCACTTACACAAAAACGTGTTGAGTGTTATTATGGATATTATTGAAATGGATCATTTCCGCGAACCTGAACTTGACGAGGTTCAATTTTTCCTTGAAAGCACCGGGACTCATGGTTCCGTTGTCAACGAAGCTGCTGCGGAAATGGACTGTACCTCCCCAAAAATCCAATCACGGGAGAGTGTACTGGTCGATTTCAACGATTCCATTTCGTCCATTAACTAACACTTCCCCTTAAAATTTTTCACCCCCTGACTGAAATCCAACTCTTTGACTCCTTCTATTTAGAGTTAAGCTGGGTTTCATTCCCCTATTTTGTGTATTATCAACTTTTCTCTCTGAGTATTACGCTTTGAATTTACCCTGTATCTGATCGGTATTTCATTCGATTATTCAGGAAATGGCCCAGAGTCTCTCTTATTCATTACTTTTTATAAAAGATGTATCAAAAAATTTATTCGATTTATTCAGCATTTTCTTGTCTAGAGTCCTTTTTCAATCTTCGGAAACTTCTTTTTATCCTCTTTTTATCCTCTTTCTCTCCTTCCAGCCAGTTGCCGTGGAATCTTTCCACAAAGGTTATTTTCCACAAAGGTTGTTTTCCACAAAGGTTGTTTTCCACAAAGGTTGTTTTCCACAAGATTAATAAAATGATTTTTATTCTTTCTTATCTGAGGGTTCTGTAAGACCGGAAAAATACTATCGATTACCATATATATTTAAAGTAAGATTACATCTACTTTGTACATATTATTTAAATTTCTATGATCTAATCAATTTAATTATAGTTGCGTTAATCTGGCCTGCCGGTAGAAAACTGCAGGCAATTACGAAATCGGAACCCGAATTTATTGTAAGAGGTAATTTAATGAGAACTGGACAGAGGGACGTGCATAATACACCGCTTAAAAGGCGACTGTCGATAACCTATGAGGAGCTCGAGACTCTCAAGAAATCGATTAAGGTTTCGGTTCTCAATGAACTGCGGGCCGAAATGGAAAATGTTTCCGATCAGGACTCCATCAAAGATCTGGTCCTTTCCGAAATCAGGACAGAGCTTATGGGAATCCCCAACCCTTCCTTACTCAAGGCCTCAATCCTTAAGGAAATAAGAATGGAACTGAAAGCATCCGGGGAAAACGACTCGGAAGCGGCTGATCGGAGGCTGAGGGAACTTGCAGGCGTTCAGGACGGACTTGTCCGTGAATTGCTTGACCAGAAAATGCTTATAAAGAAACTGGAAACGCAGATAGGAAATCTTACTAAACAGCTTGAGGATACGAAAAAGACCGTTCCGACTGCTCCACCGTCAACTGTTCAACCTTCTATTGCACTTGCCCTTCCCGAAGACCCTCTGGATCTTCCACCTCTTTCCAAAAAGCCCAGGCAAAAACCTGAATCCAGAAAAGAAAACCCGGCATACAGACCTGGTGAATTTAAGGAAGCACCTGCCTCCCTTCCAGGTATAGGTGCAAAAGTTCAGCTAAAGCTCAGGGAGGTAGAGCCAGCAGAACTTGATAGAGAAGAAGTTGAAACGAAGTGTGAATATATTATTGCGGAAAGCGGGGATAAAAGACGGCTTAAAGGCACTATGAGGCAGCAGCCATCAATCAGGGAACCTGCCAGGCAGCAACCCCCAGGACCGCCGTTCTCCCAGAAACGACCTTCTGCTGTTAGAGCCGACCCTCCGAAAATCCAACCTGAAGATGACTATAAGTGTGAGTATATAATCGCCGAGAAGACTACGAAAAAGCATTACATAGAAGAGTCCGTAGACGTGCGGGAGAAAGAGGATGCTGAAGTTATAACATGCAGTCGGAAAAGTTCTCGGGCTTAATGAGGCTTAAAAAGACAGAAACTTTCTCAAAAACGTAAAATTACAGAGGCATTCTGTGTATATAAAAGAGATCGAATTTGTTAATTTTAAGTCCTTCGGAAGAAAAGTAAAGATATCCTTTTATAACGACTTTACCACGATTTCCGGGCCTAACGGGAGTGGAAAGTCCAACATAATAGATGGGATTCTCTTTGCACTCGGGCTTACCAGTTCAAGGACTCTTCGGGCTGAAAAACTTACTGACCTGATTTACAATGGAGACGCAGCAAAAAAGCCTGATTTTGCCCAGGTTACGATTCGTTTTGACAATACTGACCGCAAGTTACCTCTGGAGCTTGACGAGGTTGAAGTTTCAAGAAAGATTCGAAGAACAAAAAGCGGGTACTACAGCTATTTTTATTTTAACGGGAAAGCCGTAAGTCTTGGAGAAATCCATTCCCAGCTTGCAAAAGCAGGTGTAACGCCTGAAGGGTACAATGTGGTTATGCAAGGGGATGTTACGCAGATCATCTCTATGACTCCTGTAGAAAGAAGAAAGATTATCGACGAAATCGCAGGGGTTGCGGAATTTGACGAACGTAAGCAAAAGGCACTTGGGGAACTGGAAATTGTAAGACAGCAAATCGAGCGTGTGGATATAATCCTTGAAGAAGTACGCGCTCAGTTAGGAAAACTGGCCGGGGAACGCGACCAGGCCTTAAAGTACCAGGCGCTTAAGGCTGAAAAGGTCAAATTCGAAGGATATGTCCTGCTTTCCAGGCTCAGGGACGCAAGGGCTGAACTGCAGAATATAGATAAGGAGCATGCAGGAAAAGAAGAGCATCTTGAAAAAGTCCAGCTCCTCCTGAACGAAAGAATGCAGGAACTTCAGGTCCTTGAAGAAACCCTGGAAAAACTTTCCCTTGAGATCAGGAAAAAAGGAGAGGATGAGCAGCTTCAGGTTAAGAGGGAGATTGAAGAAACCAAAGGAGAAATTTCCCGCTGCGTAGACAGTATCGAGGTTTCGGAATCCGAATTTGAGGAAGCTGACTCACGGCGCAGGAAAGCTTTTGTAGAAATCGATTCCACCAAAGGCAGAATCAGAGAACTCGAAGAGAAAATCGAGGCCGAAAACCTGAGAAAGGACAGCATCTCCTACGAGCTTTCCGAGCGCAAGACCGAGCGAATGCTGCTTCAGAGCAGGATTGCGGATATCGACGTGAAATTTGCTGCTATCCGGGATGAGCTCATGGCTGCCAGGAAGAAGCTTGAGGATGTAAAAAACGAGAAAAATGAGCTCATCCGAACCGAGGATCGGCTCCTCGATACTCTCAGGAGGAAATCTTCGGAACTCCGCGAGATCGAAAACCAGATCAGGGACGCCGAAGCAGCAGTTGCTACTTCTGACAGCGACACGCTTTCTGTCAGGTACGAGCTTG
>CAYSZA010000031.1:0-17994 GCA_964435275.1 uncultured Methanosarcinales archaeon
TGTAAGGCGATCCTTTGAACGAGATAACAGCTCCGACAATACAGCGTTCGCCACTATAGAAGAAAGAGCCGCCTGATTTTATTATAAGCTTTCATCAACCTGCAAATTTCGTATGGGCTTTTTATTGGGTTTTCGTTTGTTAAATTGTGCTTCGACTATATTTAACATTACATATTAAACTGAGACTTATAGTCACCTCTACATTTAATACAACATTATTATATTAAATCAAATATATTAATGTAGTTATGAGTTTGGAAATGTTTACCACTTCTGATATTGCCACAGCTATATGTCGTTCCTGCAACAAAAATGAGCAAATTAGACTTCAAGCCCTATTATTGGTTAAAAATGGTTTGAGTCCCGTTAAAGTCGCAGAAGAGTTTTCAGTCCACCGTTCAACGGTTCATCGTTGGATAAATAAGAAAGGAAAGATTTCATTTCTGGTTTAGATTAAGCTCAAACTTACTTTTCTACAATTTCAGGTCAAATTTACTTCTCCACAGTTTCCATTTCGGCTTTTAAGTCCTGTCCTAGTTCTACTTTTGAAAAGCTGTCACTGGTGGGAAGCTCCATGAAAAAAGCTGTTGTTTTATCGAGAGCAGCAGTTCCATTCTCAAGCTCAAACTCAAGGACATGACCGCCTGCACTCCTGTTTATGGTAATGAAATGAAGATGATATCCCGGAACATTGATACCCTGCACGTAGTCCGGAGTCCTGAAGCCCACCAGTGTGCCACTTGTATTTTCAAATTCGAAAACCGTCTGGTTAGAGACTGCATCCACAAGTTTAGGGTATGGTCGTTCCTGCTTTGGCACGCTTCGTGCCTTCAGGTACGAAAAGTTTCCGTCAATTTTAACAGCATAGAAAAAGTTTTCCGAAGGCAGGTTCAGGTCCAGATACTGCTCAAGTTCTGTCAGGTTCATTGGCTTCTCAAGCAGGAGGCTCTCGTCAGTTTCAAAACAGGTGACCGTGGCAAATGGAGTGTTCATTTTCTCAGAAACAGGATACGCAATCCCATCAGTTTTGACCTGGTAATAATTCCCGTCAAGAGCCAGCATTTCTCCATCAAGTCCATCAAGCGTTCCTATTCCGAAATCTCCGTGAGTTTCAAGTTCTTCAACAGAAATGGCTCCATCGTAAACGCCCTGAAGCAGAGCATCGATCGTAGAGACCTGATAAAGGACATCGTTTCGATGAACGGGACCAGAGGTGAGATTTTCGCTGCCTTTACCTTCTCCTGATATTTCACTAGAGCTTTGCATACAACCGGAAACAAGAATAAATGTTAAAATTGCTAGATTAATTAGCCAGCTTTTTATTTTCATTCATACCCCTCATGATTATTTTGTAATATTTTGCACGACCGTTTGATAAAGATTTTTCTTAATGAGTGGCTTCTTAGGTAGTAAATCTTTACAAGTCAGAGAAGACCTAAAATTGTTTATGTTCTATAGCTCAATAGAACTTTATCTTCTTCTACGGAGACCAAACATGGGAGGGCCTTATAAAAATTAAGAAACAATGAATGGTATCTTCGATCAGTTCGTGTATACTTAAGATCCGTTTATGAATATTTTCGTAGGTTCGGACTCCATCCCTCGTACTAACTTTTTGGGATATATACAACGCTAGAAAAGTGTACGCTTTTGGAGAGATGATGCACAATCATGGTTTTTAAAGTTTACCTGACTAAATAACAAAAAAATATTATTTTATAATGGATATTCAATAAAAAGCCTTGTTTGCTTCTAATGAACAAATAAAAACAGGAAATAGTAATTTCTTCAGCATAAGTAATAGCTTTTCATATTACTGTACTTTCAGGATTTTTAGTATCCATCCTGGTTTTAGTATATCTTGTTCTCGAATCTCTAAAGCATAATCTGTCAATACGATCCCATGCAACAACCCATAAAAATTTCGCATAAGAAAAAGGATAATTCACCCAGAAAACCAATTTCCCGAAAAGCGATAGATTTCTATAGTCCTCTACCCACATAGATTCGCTTAGGAATCCTCTCCAGACAAGAGATTTTTGCATATGTTTCCATCGCTTGAACATATGACCTATTATGAATAAGAAGGTGCAAATGAATGCAAATAGTCTTTTCGTCATATTTTTCAACTCAGCGACTCAATAAACTTAGTTGTAATAGGTTAACAGGAAAATGCATTAAAAGCAACACTTTTCTTACAGATCGCATCTTAACCGAATACAAATGAATATCTTTTCAAAATTATACTTTCTTTCTTCCCATTTTCTTTCGTACATACCGTAAAACCCCATAAGAACAACCCAACAGAAGCATAATCTTAAAAGGTTTCTCACCTGCTTTGAGGAGTTCTTCGATTTTTTCATGATCGAATTTTGGTTTCTGACCTTTCCTTTTTGGAGGAAATCGGTGACTCATTAAGATTCCACCTCTTCATACAATTTACTGTACTTTCAAGTTTACAAGGGCTGGTCATTTTATAGGTTCAACTGTAGCTGAAAAATTCCTTAGCTTCCATAGACCTGACAGAACATCAAGAAAGTTGAAAAGAATCACTTAATAGCCCCATATTATCCTTCTCCACATATAAGCATATTAAACAAAAATATAAAAGCCTTTCATATTAATTATTAATTTGAACTATTAATATTTCTTGTATCAAATGTTCCCAAAAGATTGTATACCGAAAATTTGCTCATTCTAACGGTCTCTGTATCTTATTCTCTACTGCAAAAAACGGTTCAGTTTCAAGAATCAAAAATATAGAAGTAAAAATGGCTCTTCGCTGTTTCGTGTGGGTTGAAAATAGTTGCTTAGTTTGGAAGTAGTCAGATTAAATAGAAAAACATCAAGCTTGAATGTGATTTCCACCAATAACTATTCCTACATTTTATGCACGCAACTTCAACATTTAGGAGCTGAATGTAAGTTACCCACACGAAACAGCGAAGAGCCGTAAAAATTTAGTTGCAATGCAGTGAACATACAAAAGCAGAATATTCCTTAGATGCTGTCGTAAATGACACTAAAAGAAAAAAATTTAATTAGAAAGCAGAATTGAAATGCTTTCTCTCTTAACTTTACTTTTTGTGTTTAGTTCTGCTAATTATTTATGCGGCGCTCTCTGCATCCTCTTCCCCGTTAATAGTAATAGTACTTCCTGCGTTCTCTCCATTATTTGGAGTACTTCCTGCATCCTCTTCCCCATTAATAGTAATAGTACTTCCTGCGTTCTCTCCATTATTTATAGTACTTCCTGCATCCTCTCCATTGTTAATAGTGCTTCCTGCATCCTCACCAATATTTACTGTACTTCCTGCATCTTCACCCTTATTTATAGTACTTCCTGCATCCTCTCCATTGTTAATGGTACTTCCTGCATCTTCACCCTTATTTATGGTACTTCCTGCATCCTCTCCATTGTTAATACTGCTTCCCGCTCCTGGCCCAACAAAATTCGTGTCTCCTGCATCCTCTCCAATATTTAAGGTGTTTCCTACATCCTTGCCAACGTTTATGGTGCTTCCTGCATTTTCTCCATTGTTAATACTGCTTCCTGCTCCCGGCCCAACAAAATTCGTGTCACCTGAATCTACTCCATTGTTAATACGGTCTCCATAATAATATTGGCCTGCATCCTCTCCATAGTTAGTAGCGCTTCCTGCTCCCGGCCCTACATAATTATATTGGCCTGCCTCCCCTCCATTATTAATACTGCTTCCATAATGGTATTGGCCTGCCTCCTCTCCGTAGTTAATAAAGCCTCCTGCACCCTCTCCATTGTAAATAGTGTTTCCTGAGCCCTCTCCATTGTTAATAATGCTTCCTGAACCCTCTCCATTGTTAAGAGTGCTTCCTGCATACATACCATAATTAAAGGTTGATCCTGCATACTTTCCATTATAATTGTTTATGGTGCTTCCTGCATTATCTCCCTTGTTAACGGTACTTCCTGAATTCCGTCCATTATTTACGGTAGCCCCTGCATAGGCTCCTTTATTTTCGGTATTTTCTGTATTATCTATCTCATTAACGGCACTTTCTGCTTCAGATTCATTATTAGCAGTGTTGTCGGCACACGATTCATTGTTAGCAATATTTTCTGCGCTCGATTCATTGTTACTAATATTTTCTGAGTTTAGCTCATTGTTTACGATGTTTTCTGAGTTCAGTTCATTGTTAACGGTGTTCCTTGAACTATGACGACTGTGGGCAATAATCTTTGAACTCTGCTCGTTGCTAAATGTGACATTGTTAAATGTCACATTATTAAACGTGTTGTATGAATTAGCCCCATTGATAAATGTTACATTGTTAAATGTGACATTGTTAAATATGTTCCCTGAGCCAGCATATATACAATTGGGAGTTTCTGTATTCTGCTCTGAATTACTATCGTTCCCTATGTTACAGTTGTTTTCTGCTGCTGCAGTTGACACTAGTATTAAAGAAAATATTATCACTAAAAGACATGCTGTCTTTTTCACTCTGTCAAATGTTTGTTTTCCCATTTGTCCTCATTCCCCACTATTCCCAAATTTAATAAAATTTTAAAGTTGCTGTACTCTCGCTCAACTTCCTTAGATATACATATTATGTAAATTCCACTCTTTATTATTAATGGACCTATTAGTGAATAAAAAGACCAGATTTAGATAATATCATAATGTACATAAATAAATAGGTTATCAAAGCCTAAATTAATATTAATGTTGTTTTGATAATCAAAGTATGAAAAATGTAGATAAATATATGCAAAGATATAATAGCCAGATTCTTCAAAAGGTGAGCAAAAAAAGGATTAAAGTCGTTCATTTTGTGAATAGGCACTTATAAAGGTTAACTATATTAAAGTAGACTCTAATATTTTTACATATTAAAAATTTGTTCCTTATCAAAAGTAATAATAAAATTGAGTAAACTCTTAATATGTCAACGAAATCATGTTTATTTGTAGTTCTATCATCCAGCTTTGTCATTTGTTATGCCAAGTTAAACATACAAAGTAAGGATCAAAGATCTTTTAAATCTAAAATTAAAACCTTTCAACTATTTGAATTTCAAATAATTCCATCACAATATACTTTTTATTAGGAAATAGCTGAAGTCATATTTAACTTCCTAAATAAGGCTCAATAATCCTTAAAAATGAATTATTTTTTTGAAGATCCAATGTATATTCGAGAATGCATTCAGGGAAGAAAAAATATAATAAATTAAAACAGTTCGAGACAACTCTGTTTTCCGTGGGCTCGGATAATATCGAATGTTTGAAGGCTTACTCGCAATTTTGTAGTCTTTTAATTGAAAAACTTTTCCTTTTGTGTAAAACGTTTCTCATGACTTAAAATCGATAGGAGAGGATTCATGTCATATTCTTTTATATTAGTATATTATGTTCTCATAAAATAGGGTAACTGATAGCTATTAAATTGATAGCTAGTATATACTTAACATTTCTTTTTATTTATTTAGCCACTTTAAATCAGATTGATAATAGTCAGATCAACAAAAATTTTAGAATTTGAACATGACCCTCTAAGGCTGATACTTTCTGTTAGCATTCTGGAAGAATACTTTAGTTTCCTGTCTCCCGAAGGACTGTTCCGCTGCCAGTTATATAACTTTGACGGTTTAATGTCAAACCTCATGGGCGCTAAAAAGATATATGACCTGGTAAATAGGGTAAGAAGATTTCAAATTAAGGGGAAATATGCATGAGTTCTAAGGATAATCTTAAAGCTGCATTTACTGGCGAATCGATGGCAAACAGGACATATCTGGCCTTTGCGAAAAAGGCCGACGCAGAAGGGTATCATCAGATTGCCAAACTCTTTAGGGCTGCAGCCGCTGCGGAAACGGTTCATGCTTTCAATCATCTGCAGCGTATGGGCGGGATTGGAACTACAATGGACAACTTAAAAGATGCAATCAATGGCGAAACTTACGAATTTACGAAAATGTACCCGGAGTTCATAGAAGAAGCGAAAAAGGAAGAGGATAAGAGGGCCCTCTGGAGCTTTGAAGTGGCGAATAAAGTCGAGAGAGTCCACGCCGCACTGTACGAGAAAGCCCTGAACGAAATTGGCCAGAATGAAGAGGTTGATTATCACGTTTGCAGTGTCTGCGGATACACTATGGAAGGTGAACCTCACGGGAACTGTCCAATTTGTGGAGCAGCTCCATCCAAGTTCGAGAAAATTGACTAAAACCGATTAAGAGAATAGCTTTGTAGAAAACTTATCTATACCAGCTTCAAGAGGCTAAACGCAAATAAGCAAAAATATATCAGGTTATTCAGTTTAAATCAGTAAATATTTGTTATTTCAGAGGATTTCTACAGAGCCTAGAATCTTTTGCTTTATTTCTTGGAAATCAGCCTTCTGAACCATGAGCTCGATCTAATAAATCCAGCTTGTTAACTTGAAATTTGCAACATTGCTAGAGCAAAGCATTAGAATAAAAACATTAATATACTAATTTTATTATAATAAGCTGTTGAGTCTACCACGCAGACTGATTATTTTTTAAATTGAGCAGGTAGTGATCTGTTTAATGTAGTACCTGTTCAATGTGACGCAAATCTAAATAAGCTTATTCGCCTCAAAAAATAAAAATTGTCACATAGAATTGAATTAATTCTAAAATTAATTCTTCTGAACCATATTTGTAATCAGAGATACCTACTGAACGGCAGATTGAGAAAACCTGGAAATCTGATACTGATATTAATGGGGATACTCTCTGGGGAATAGATTTTTGCCAATTCTGCAAGATAAAAGAAGATTGATACGATATCTCTTCCTCACTTCAGAAAAGGACAGGAAAATAACGAGTTTTGAACCCGAGTTACCAAATCTCAGAATGAGATGAGGCAAAATTCCCTCAAACAACTCCTCAAAAGACTATTCGTATCTTGACATTTACCGGCGTAAATGGGTAGATCAAAATACTTCCTATACTAATTAGTATGTAAAATAATTAAAGAGTTAAAGAGTTGGTTAATTCTATTTGTTAAGAATTGGATGACTAGTTTGTATGAATAAATTGGATAAATAAGACGAAAAAGCTGGATATAAAAGTTAGATAAGTAAATTTGAGGAGTAAATAAGAATTGCTGTTGGTCGTGAGCTAAAGGGCAATTTTTTGAGCTCAAGAGGAGCATTAAATGACTGAAGAGAAGAGTATGACTTTAAAAGAAAAAAGCCTGGAAAAAACCCCAACAGGCATTAAAGGTCTGGATGAGATTACTTATGGTGGACTGCCGAAGGGCCGCACAACCTTGGTAGCTGGAAGTGCAGGATCAGGAAAGACCCTTATGTCCATGGAATTCCTGATAAAGGGAGCCAGAGATTACGGCGAGCCTGGCGTTTTCATGGCGTTTGAGGAGACTGAAGAAGAGCTCGTTAAAAACTTTGCCTCCCTGGGATTTGACCTGGACAGTCTGGAGGCAGAGAACAAGCTGGCAGTTGATTATGTCCATATTGATAAGAGTGAATACGAGGAGACAGGTGACTACGACCTGGAAGGCCTGTTCATAAGGCTCGGGCTCGCTATAGATTCCATAGGTGCCAAACGTGTGGCTCTGGATACATTAGAGGTGCTGTTTTCAGGTTTTCAGAGTGAAGCCATCTTGCGTTCCGAGCTTCGCAGGCTCTTTCGCTGGCTGAAAGACAAGGGTGTGACAGCGATAGTTACAGGTGAACGGGGAGAAGCGTCCCTTACCCGGTACGGGCTTGAGGAATACGTTGCAGACTGTGTTATCCTCCTTGACAACAGGATGGAGGAGCAAATCGCTACCAGGCGCCTGCGGATAATTAAATACAGGGGCTCAAAGCACGGCACCAATGAGTATCCCTTCCTGATAGAGGAAGACGGAATATCGGTTCTGCCCATTACTTCGCTGGGTCTGGAACACGAAACATCTGCAGAGAGGTTATCGACGGGCATAGAGCGTCTTGATACAATGCTTGAAGGCAGGGGTTACTACCGAGGAAGCTCTATTCTGATCTCAGGCACTGCAGGTACTGGCAAGACCAGCTTTGCAGCCGAGTTTGCCAGAGCTGCATGCGAAAGGGGCGAACGATGCCTGTATTTCGCATTCGAAGAGTCGCCAAACCAGATAATAAGAAATATGAGATCCATAAGCATAGACCTCCAGCCATATATTGACGCTGGACTTATGCGAATTAGTTCCACAAGACCTATGGCGTACGGCCTGGAAATGCATTTGATAGCCATGCGCAAGCTCATAGACAGTTTCGGTCCGGATATCGTGATACTGGACCCCATCTCCAACCTGACTAATGTAGGTACTCAGATTGATGTCAGGGCCACGCTTACCAAGCTCATTGATTACTTAAAATCTAATACAATTACAGCCGTGTGCACAAGTCTTGTAGATAAGGAGAGTATCGAGGGTGTGGGCGAGAATGCACAGGGCGTATCTTCCATCATAGATACCTGGATCAACCTTCGCTTCTTTGAGAATAATGGAGAGCGCAATCGTGGCATTTCTGTAATCAAATCAAGGGGTATGGAGCACTCCAACCAGATCAGGGAATACCTGCTCACTGATCATGGCGTGGAAATCCAGGATGTTTACAAAGGACCTTCTGGAAACCTGCTCATGGGGTCGGCTAGAGCTGCCCAGGAGGAGAAAGAGAAAGCTGAATCTGTAACTGAGAGCCAGAATGTAGCGAGGAAGAAAAGAGAACTGGAAAGCAGGCTCAGAGCCCTGGATGCCCAGATAGCAGCATTAAACTCGGAGTTTGAGACTCAGAAAGGGGAGCTTAATATGCTAACTTCCGAGGATGAACTTAAAACCAGGGCACACGCAGAAAGCAAAGACAGGATGGCTCGTGTTAGAATGGCTGATGAGCCTGAGTGAGCAGCAGTACTATTCTATAAAGGCTGTATAAATGAACATTTTTGTCACGTAGCCTGTATAGTTATAATCTATGGATTCCAAAGTTGTATGGAAAGAGCCTGTCAAGGAAGGGGATAGCCTTCTCAGGCTTAAGTGGTGGATATTTGATGAAAGACGCAATACAAAATTGTAATGGACCCAATACGATTGAGTCCGATACTATGTCTGACGAGGACATTTACATTTTGAGACTATATGTGGCCGGGCAAACCAAAAAAAGCCTGGCAGCCTTTGCCAACTTAAAAAAAATCTGCGAGGAACATCTTGGCGGCAAGTACAGGATTGAGATTATAGACCTTGTGGAGAATCCACAGTTAGCCAAGGGAGATCAGATACTGGCTGTCCCTACACTGGTCAGGAGGTTACCTCCGCCAATAAAGAAAATCATAGGGGATCTTTCGAATACCGAACGCGTTCTAGTGGGTCTGGATTTGCTTCCAGAGAGGTGTACGCAGTGACCCGGGACGAAGAGACCACTATATCGGATATCAAAGACTCTGACTCTATAACTGCTTTTGAGAATACTCTGGAGAAAACTAAAGAAGGAAAATATGTTCTGCATCTCTATGTGGCGGGCATGGGTCCTAAGTCAGTGCAGGCGATTGAGAATATCAAGCGGATATGTGAAGAGTACCTTCCAGGCAGGTATGAGCTGGAAGTTATTGACATTTACCAGTATCCGATTCTTGCCAAAGACGGTCAGATAGTGGCAGCTCCAACCCTGATAAAAGAGCTTCCGCCGCCCTTGAGAAAGCTTATAGGAAGCATGGCTGACACCGAGAGAGTCCTGCTTGGAATGGACCTGAAATTCAAAACCGAGAAAGAGTAATCGATTTTTTGAAGGACAGTATAACATGAGTTCTAAATCTAGAGAAGGTCAGGAGCCCGTACCATATAAGGCACTTTTAGATGAGAACCATGCCTTACGAAACGAGGTAGAGAACCTGAAAACAAGTCTGGCAGAAGCCGATGAACTCAGGCGTGCCATCAGCGAAGGGGATCTGGATGCCCTAGTATTACCCGGGCCTGAAGGGAAAATGGTTTTCACCCTGGATAGTGCGGACTATGCGTACCGCGTCCTGGTGGAGACAATGAATGAAGGCACTGCCACCCTGGCCTGCGACGGCACCATCCTTTACTGCAACCGTCATTTTGCAGAACTTCTGAAGATGCCTCTTCCTGCCATAGTAGGCACATCTATCTATCAATTTATTGCACCTGAGTGCACAGGCACCTTTAAGGCAATCCTTAAACACGAAAAGGGCAAAGGGGAGATCAATCTTCAGGCTGACAAGGGAAGAGCTTTGCCTGTGTATCTGTCCATCAGTTTATTGCAGACAAGGGGACTTCCGAATGCCTGGTGCCTCGTGGTCACAGACCTGACCGAGCAGAAGAAGAATGAGGAAATGCTTGCAAATATCGAAACTGCCCGTAAAAAGGAGATCCACCACAGAATTAAGAATAACCTCCAAGTAATCTCATCCTTACTTGACCTCCAGGCTGAAAGATTCCATAACAAAGGATGCATTAAGGATTCGGAAGTCATTGAAGCCTTCAGGGTAAGCCAGGATCGGGTCACATCTATGGCGCTTATCCATGAGGAACTGCATGAAGGCGGAGAAATCGATACCCTGAATTTCTCGCCATACCTTGAGAGACTCGTTGAGAACCTCTTCCACACTTATAGACTTGGAGATTCCAGTATTAGCTTAAAAATGAATCTTGAAGAGAACATTTTCTTTAATATGGATATAGCAGTGCCTTTAGGGCTGATTGTCAATGAACTTGTTTCCAATTCTTTAAAATACGCATTTTCCGAAGTGAAGAAAGGAGAAATTCAAATCAAGCTCTCTCGTCAGGTGACTGGAAATGAGCCGAATGAGAAAGATCAGTTTACTGAAAAAGGTAGCAGGTATATTCTCATAGTCTCAGATAACGGGATTGGCATTCCTGAAAATATCGATTTTGAAAATTCGAATACGCTTGGTCTACAGCTTGTTTCCATCCTTGTTGATCAACTGGACGGTGAAATTGAACTGAAGAAGAATAATGGAACGGAATTTATCATAAGGTTCAGCACCGCAGAAAAATTAACAGGGAGATTCTGATTTCTTGTATACCTTCTTTAAATCTGGAATAACCCTTTAGTTCTTGTCGTTGAAAATCTTTCTCTTTTTTGGGGTTTATAAAGGTGTCATCCATACGTAATTCAGATAAACCAGACGAATGCTAAGAGTTCAGGAATTCAGGACTTTAATCCTTGTTTTTAGAATAAAATTGTTTCAGTTCCGTAAATATAGATGCAGTCCAATTTAACATAAATAGCAGAAATTCCATAAAATAGGTCTAGGTGAAATCAGCAGATTGATGAAAGGGTTATGATAAAAGCAGGTGGTTTTTTTTTCTATAAGGGAAA
Source organism: uncultured Methanosarcinales archaeon (assembly GCA_964435275.1). Lineage (GTDB taxonomy): Archaea > Halobacteriota > Methanosarcinia > Methanosarcinales > Methanosarcinaceae > Methanosarcina. The sequence continues at coordinate 11,343 of CAYSZA010000031.1, forward strand.
ACGCTGTATTATAGGCGCTGTTATCTTGCTTAAAGGACTGCCTTACATGGTCACGGTTTCTCACATCTTTGGAGGGGAAGGAGACCATTTGATAGTGGACGGAATGGAAGTCGCTGTTACGAGCGTATTGAAAGATTTTGATCTCGCTCTGATAAAACTTCCTTCTGACAGTGTAGTTAAAGTCACCGAGCTTGGCAGCGCGGTTGAACTGGAGGAAGCCTTCGTTGTAAATGACATCCATATTATCCGGTGCAGGGTCGTTAATGCCGGGGCTTCATTGCTTTATCTGGGCTTCCGATGCCTTGATATGCCGCAGCCGGGAGATAGCGGTTCTCCTATAGTACAGACTGGAAAGGTAATAGGACTCATATCCTCAATGACGCTGGACAACTGCATGGGAACTGCTATCTCATCCAGTATTCTCCGCAGCCTGGAAAGATCGTGAGATTTGAGGAAACAGGTAATAGGTTTTAAAGAATCGCTAAAGAAATAACTCTTTTAGAGAAACAGCTCTTAAAGCACCAGCTCTTTAAAATTCTTCCATTATTTAATTATTTGTATATGTTATAATGTGAAAGTATATATTACCAACATTTCCACCTTTCTCCATGGTGTTATGAGCACATTCGTTTAAAGGCGGAGTTTATGATAGTTTGGTTAATATTTTTTGGATGCTTTTCTGAAGAATATCCGGCACCTATGTTCAGTTCTAAAAGGAGAGGATCTACATAGATATCAGTGCTTGATGTGCAGTTCAGGTAGTTACCTGCATAATTATTGTACAGACAGTTGCTTTCCAGCACAATGGTATGGGTTTGGGGGAGATAATTAATTACTCCATATCCTGTTCCGTCAGGATTTTTGTTACGCTGTCTAGTATTTGCAATAATATTGTTGCGGACAATTGTTGTATATCCTGTATCTTTAGGTGAAAGGTCAATATGACCTGAGTTGTTATATGTGGGATAAATGTGAGTGCCGCCTGTAGGATACATTTGAACAACTGCACCATGATACGCCCCGTCAAAGGTATTGTTTTCAATAAGGGTATCGTAAAACCCGCTTGTCACTATACCACCTACCCAGTCAATGTTTGGGTTTGTGCCGGTATTGTAAAAGACATTTTGATAAATGTGGACATTCTTAGCATCGTTTCTGGGATAGGACTGAAAACAGCCTATTAGCCAGATTCCAGGCCCATACGTTTTTTGGATAGTATTATTATATATCTCCACGTCATTGACGATACCTGTTGTTTTCTCAATAAGAATTCCAGCGCCACCCGCACTCCAGTGGTAAAAGGAGTCGATTTCATTATCATGTAAACTTACATGGTTTGAGTTTCTAATTCTAAAACCGCTGTCAGTCCTGATGGTTATTTTATTGTCCCGGCCCTCTACATACTCGCAATTTTCGGCAAAAAGACCATTATGACCAGTTTTATATATGCGGTTATTATAAAACTGAGTATTGTAACCATTATCTACTTTCAACCCTTCTCCATGCCCGTCGTGCAGGTACATGTCATGAACCTGGATGTCCGTGGAATTGCGGAAATGGATCATGTTGTAATACCCGTATCCCTTTTTCTTATCCTGATTATTATCATGATTCCCGTCAATTTCAAAGCCTTTTATAGTGACATTATGGATTCCGGTACTGTTTATCTGAGTTATCAGGGGCTTAAATACTGGCCAGTCGGCATTGTCTATAAGTTTAATTACGGCTGTGAGATCGCCCTGCAGGGTCGTATCGTTTCCAACGAAAATACTGTCTGAGATGACGTATGTATTTGGACCTTTCAAATAAACCGTCGTAAATTGAGGATTCTCTGCAACATATGCAAGAGCCTGGTTTATCTCTACCTGATCATTACTTCCATCACAGGTGAAATTTTCACTTCCATTTCCAGTTACATACACAATCGAATCTGACGGTGTAAATGAAGGGGTAGACTGTACATTGGAAAGAATAAATATCCCCATTACAAATAAAAAAATATAAATTATAATGTAAAATTTTATTCTTTTCCAGTTTTGCTGTAAGTGCCCACGATACTTTTCAATCATTTTATCCCCTGTTTTTAATTTAGGGTCCTTCTAAATGGTATGTAAACTCTCGATTACGGAAACGCGAATTGCCTTAAGAAAAAGTTTGAAAGTATCAGACTTTTTCTCTGGAAAAGGAGGCTGCCAAACGGTACAGTCTTCTACTGACAGTCGTCCACTACCACACGACTGATTTCTTACATCTCTGGATGTAGACATACGTTCGATATTTACAGCTTCAGCTATCTGACTAATTTTTAACTATAAACTTTTTCAGACTAACAAGTCTATATTTATCATAACCCCACATTCATTTTAATAGTCGGCTATTATATAAGCATAATAGAAAAAATTATCCTTATGTTTGTTCATTAAGGAAAATGAGAATAAAATAAAGAAACATATGAGGAATCTAAAACTGGGTAATTCTTAACAGAATATGAGAATATTTCAGGGTTCATGCAGTTAACCGGATAAGTTAGCAATAAAGCCTTATTTCACAGAGCCTTAATTTCTTACACTTATTCCTTTTTCCAGTTTTCATTCTAAGCTGCATTCGTTCAACTGCCTGTCTTGAAGAATATTTTTAAATAGTACGAGAGCGTTAATTCTTAATATGGAAATACTTTATCCGTGTCTGTTTTGTGAAGCAGTGTTTATAGACTTAGATTATGCAAAAGACCACATTAAAGAGTGTCATTCTAAAGATGGGAGGATGTGCAATATCTGTTCAGATATATCTAATTGAAATACAGTCTTCTATCCTGATTCCTAAACGGATAAATCATTCTGAAGGGCAGATTTAGAAGCTAAATAAAAGCTGTAACAAAAATCTGTCTTACTCTGTCTTGCAAAAGCGACGTTTCAACTTCAAGTGGATTGAGGGATAGTATAAACAAATTGCTATTAGCAAGAGATGAAACGCTAAAAAGAATCGATCTTCTTGGACAAAGGCTTTCGGACATTGGTACTATATAAAATGCCTTAATTTTAGGGCTTTTTTGAGGCTGCATAAACTGTCAAAATAAACAGCTTATACATACCTGCATCAAACGTGCAATTTTTGTTATCTCAAATGTATCAGCTTATCTCTTTATAATCAGTGTGACAAAAGCACACTTTTTAGAGGATGTCCAATTTTGCAATGTTGTAGGAGACTTGGTAAACCAGTAAGATATGATTGTACCAATTTTGAGATATTTTTCATTTTTTCCTGCTAAGCAGCCAGCTTACAGAGAGGAAGACAATGATCGCAAAAGTAGCGTAAGCTGCTATAAGTAAAAGAGAACCGTACTTACTTAGGATAGGGTTTGTGTTATTTATCTGCTCGTTTTTTGGATACATAATGTCCTGCTTGTCATTGCTGTGATTCAATCCCAAGGCATGACCTAACTCATGCTCTGCAATGGCAAGCATTGCAGTATCACTATAAGGGACCCACTTGGTCCACTGATAATATCCAACTCCAAGCATTATATCTACACGTACAAATTGCCAGTTGACAATAAATGGAGTTGTAACGCCTGCAACTCCATGAGGAGCACCTTGATCCTTCTGCAGGTTTTCGACCCATCTTATCCTGATATCAGCTTTTTCGGAATCCACAAGTTTAAAAACGGGAGTGTACTCGAGCTTTCCGTTCCCCCCTTTTTCCCAGTAATTAAGAGCTTTTTGTACCTGTGTGTAATAGGTAGGACTATAATGAGGAGGCACAGTTTTGTTATCTATATTTACGGTGATAGGAGAATGATCCCAGGGATGATCTAAAATTCTTGGATAATTATGTTCAGAAGTTGCTGAAGCGAGGGGTAGAATAAGTAACATAAGCGACATTAAAAAGAGCAATCTTATTCCAGATCTATCAGTTTGGGTAATATAAACCTGCCTCCATATTATTAGTTAATTGATCCTGAAGCTTAGTAAATAGTATTAATCTCTCGCATAAAATCTTTCCAAGAAGTACATTCAATCTGATAGATGATTTTGACTTCCAGAAAATGAATCCTTTTTTGAAAATTAGGTAATAGAAATCATAAATCAGGCTTTAGAATCGGCTTGAACGAAAATTGTCAACGATATTGGGGGGGGTTGGGCATCCGGATATTGGGGAGTTGGGGGTATGGGGGGTTATTAAAAAGAGTTAAGAACAAGTCTTTAATGACCTTCCAGATGCCCAGGACTCAAATATACCTCATGATATATAAATATCGATGATACTTCTGAGCACATCCCATCTGTAGAACCTTATGCTCATTGGGAACTTTCTCTACTGGTAGCTCATTTCAACAAGAAGAGAGTGAGTATTATTCTGTTCGTTACAAGCTTCCTACACTTCTCTTTTTCAGACTCCGTAAGATCGTTGTGGCACATATCTCTTAGGCGGTTAGATTTAGATCCTACTCGGATCTCTCCTTGCCTTATTCAGGTTCCACAATATCCAATCTTCCTCTATTAATTGGTTGAAGTTATTTCCAAAAAACGTTTAATGTCATAACCATACTTTCAATTTTTACTATCTCCTACTATTCAATATTATTTTGCCTGAAGTTTTATCCTCTGGGGAAGGATGCATTTACTGCCATGCTTGCCACCGAGAGGGCTTTGTGGCGAGCCCAGAGAGTTCATGCAACGAGCCATAACAGCTGCACCTCTGGCAAGTCCGTCATCTACAAAGACTACCCTTTCGTCTATCCTTGGAGCAAGGTTCGTTTCTTCCAGGTACTTCAGGATCAGCTTGGGCTTGTTCCCTGTAATACCTGCTCTTCCTGTTATTCCAAAAGTTGTATCTTCAAAAATAAGATTCTCTTCTTTTGCGATTTTAATCAGCCTGCAGACTGCTCCTGCCATAACCTCGTCAATTACCGCCTGGATTGTCTGAAGTCCGTGAGTCTTATAGATTTCCATACCGATAGTGCTGAGCTTATTCATATCACTGCCGTTTTCCCCTACATCGCAACCTATAAGTGTTACACCTACCCCCTCAGCCACATCCGGATTTACAGGCACGCTTCCATATATTTTTCTGCCTTTTGGAACCTTTTCTATGATAATAAGTTCATGGATGTTCTTTGCATATTCTTTAATTGTTTTAGCCTGAATCTCCAGGGTAAAGAAAGAAGGCAGATTCTGTTTCTCAAAAACTTCTAGAGCAGTCCCTATTTTTGGATCCACCAGTTTCGAACCACGGACAATTGCATCAGGAATTGCCCCTGCATAACCACAAAAGTTTCCTACTGTCTTTGCGTATGGTTGATCAGGACTTGTGATCCTACCATCAAGAGTTGTTCCGAAGTCGATCGAGATACAGGGATTCCTGAAATCAATATCTGTAAGTTTGGCTGCTTCCTTAACTCCTGCTGTTGCAAGTTCTCCTTCCATTTCATTTGCAACTATTTCAACACCGGTTGAACCCATTGGTGGTATTACTCCGGCTACAGCTCCGTCAAAGATCACCTTTTCCAGCTTACTGTATTTCCGGAATTTTTTGGAAATATTCAATATTGACATAGGGGGTGTCATATTCTTTGGTGGAACTCCTGCTATCAGGCAGCCATCTGCCAGAGCTTTGATAAATTCACCTACTTCGTCCGGAGAGTCAAAACCTGCAACGACACCAGTAGAACGAACCACAAAGTCCAGACCAGTTTTTATATCCAAGTTAGCTTTCTCTATCGACTCGATCAGAGTGTCACGTACCAGTTCCGCAATTGCCTCACGAGTAAGTTCTACACCTGTAAGTGTCTTCCCGAATACGGCTTCTCCGGGTTTCGGAGGGCACACATCCCTGGTCATCCGAACAACCTTATTAATAACATAGGTCATGCCAGTATCCATGTTTGTAGCAGTAAGGATAGATTTGGTTGTGGTGTTTCCAACTTCTATCGAAGCTACAATAAAGAAAGGTTTTGACTTAAGGTCAATCAAACGAATCTGAGGAGATCCTGCGATTCTGGGTTTGAGAGCCATTTTGATTCCTTCCTGTGATCTGTACGTAAATAAATTTAAAGATTGATTCTTCTGCAAGTTTAATTTGAAGACAATTTAGATTTGTTGGAGACTATTAAATCGAATTGGAGTTGGCAGGATGAATCGAGTCTAACACTTAGAAGCCATATTGAACATAGAATGCTATTGGGAAGCATTCTCTCCATAACTTTCCGAATCGATAAACTAGATTATACTTATTTAAAGTTTAACTAAAGTACTCATCAAAGGAATAATAACTTTTGCTAAAGTAACTATTTAACCGACACATAAGGAAGGTAATTATGAGATTCAGGTTGTTGTTTTACAGCAAGTCAAGGGCCCAGTATAATCACTATTTGGTTTATCCAAATGTCCAGTTGAACTTTTGGCGCAGCTCGAATCACTAACAAACCTTCTTTCTTTTGCTCTCTTATAATTTGTTGAAAAATACATTCTGTTTATTTGATACTGAGTGTGAGTTCTTGGAGATCGTAGCATGGGAATCTCTCCTGTATTTCTTAAACACAAACATGCTCGTTTTTTCGGAATCAATTACTGCACAAAGACTGCTCGCAAGTTTCTTATTAATAACCGACTCTGGTTCTTTTGTACTACTAAAGATCAAAAATTTCCAAATA